>JARRRJ010000202.1:0-9117 GCA_037380865.1 Sedimentisphaerales bacterium | reverse complement strand
GCAATTTGTTTTCGCTGGCTTCTGGCGGTGCTATATATATTCGTGACCCGCACAGAAGTGTTTCCGAGCAACAGCTTAACGGGGGAGAGTTCACTACACTTACAGAACAGGATTGGGATCTAATACTCCCCTTTCTCGAAGAGAATGAAAGACTTTTTGGCATCAGTGTAGATGAGTTATTGATTGTCGATGGTCACAAAAGAATGCCCGAACAGGTTTATCGCAAGGTTCGTCCGGTTAAGCTGAAAGCACTTGCTTCAGCTGAAGCAAAAGACAAGGACGAAGAGGTTCTTGCGGTGCAAAGAGCAGAAATCGATTATGAGGAAATGTAATGACAATCACAATAAAGACGAAGCTTGTAAAACTTCCGCCTTCGGAAATAATACGCAGATTGCATTTAGGCGCAGGTGACGAAATTCTTGAAAGTGACATCCTATGGATGTGTGTTTCGTGCGAAACATGCTCCCAGAGATGTCCTATGGGAATAGATGTAGCGGCTGTAATGGATGCATTGAGAAGACTTGCGCGTGAAAGAGGTGCATCGAAGCAGGAAGGTAACGTTGCTCTTTTCAATCGTGCATTTCTAAAGACAGTACAAATGTTCGGGCGAACGTATGATATTGCTATGATAACAGCTTATAAGCTGGGTACCCTAAAGCTTATGGATGACACAGAAAAATTGCCGACGATGCTGAAAAAAAGAAAGATTGCCTTGCTGCCTTCGTTTAAAGGTGACAGGAAAATTGCAAAACGAATATTCAAAATGGCAAAAATGAAGAAGGGGGAAGGTAGATGAAGTATAGTTATTTTCCAGGATGCTCTGCTGAATCGACCGCGCGTGACATGCACGAGTCAACTCTTGAGGTAGCGAAAGCGCTGGGAATTGAGCTCATAGAGCCAAAGGGCTGGACATGCTGTGGCGCTACTGCAGGTCACCAGACCGACAGACTGCTTTCTGTTGCGCTGCCTGCCGCAAGTCTTGCAAAAGTCAAAGACACTGGTCTCGATATGGTTGTAAGCTGTGCCGCATGCTACAACAGGATGGAAGTTGCCAATCATGAAATACAGAACAACGACCAAATTCGTAAAGATGTAAGTGAAGCGCTTGGACACGATTATGACGGCTCTGTAAATGTGAAACATTTCATGGAAGTGCTTCTGGAAGATGTTGGTATCGAGAAGATAAAAGAATCAGTCAAGCATTCTCTAAACGGTATGAAAGTAGCGTGTTATTACGGTTGTCTTCTTGTGCGTCCAAATGAAGTCACAAAACTGGGCGATCCGGAGAATCCAACGTTTCTTGATAAATTGGTGACAGCTCTGGGAGCAGAAAGTCTCGACTGGCCGCACAAAATCGAATGCTGCGGCGGCGGACTCTCGATGTCACGAACGGATATTGTGGTCAGCCTGAGTGATTCTATTCTGGAAATGGCGCAGGCTTCAGGAGCACAGTGCATTGCTGTTGCCTGTCCCATGTGTCAGGTAAATCTGGACTTGCGGCAGCTTGACATAAAGAAACAACTGGGCAAAGAATATAATATACCAATCGTCTATATCACACAGCTTATAGGCTTGTGTCTCGGAATTCCGCAGAACAAGCTGGGACTCGGAAAACTTATGATTTCGCCTTCAAAAGTAATCGAAGCAATTAAATTATGAATAACAGAAAAGATAAAAAGGTTGGTGCTGTCTTAGTTCAAGGCGGCGGAATCGCCGGAGTTCAGGCGTCACTGGATCTGGCTAATTCGGGTTTTAAGGTTTATCTGGTGGAACGTGACGCAGCGATCGGCGGCATGATGTCACACCTGGACAAGACTTTCCCTACAGGCGACTGCGCCACATGTATCGTTTCACCCAAGCTTGTCGAATGCGCTCGAAATCTCAACATCAAAATCCTTACGATGTCCGAATTGAAATACCTCGAAGGCGAGCCCGGGAATTTCAAGGCTATAGTGAAACGTTACCCGAGATACGTCGATGAAGACAAATGCACAGGCTGCAGCGAATGTACCCAGGCTTGCCCCGTAGATGTTCCTGATTATTTCGACAGGAATATGGGTACTCGCAAGGCAATTGCAAAGCACTATGCCCAGGCAACTCCGAATATTTTTGGCATTCTTAAGAATGGACACGCTCCGTGTAAAACTACATGTCCCGCGAATATTAATGTTCAGGGTTATGTTCAGCTTATCAAAAAAGGCGAATATCTTAGAGCCGTTGCACTGATACGAGAAAGAAATCCTCTTTCAGCTATTTGCGGGCGAATTTGCACTCATCCCTGCGAAACTGTTTGTACGCGAGCGAAAGTGGATGACCCGATTGCGATACGCCAGCTCAAACGTTTTGCATCCGACAAAGAAATGGAAATGCTCGAAGCGGGTGAAATTTCACTGCCTCCGGAGAAAAAGCCTGCAAAGGATGCAAAGAGGGTCGCTGTAATAGGTGGAGGACCTGCGGGTCTTACTGCCGCGGATGACCTGGCCGAAAAAGGTTTTGCTGTGACAGTTTATGAAGCAATGCCTGCTTCGGGCGGTATGCTTCGATGGGGAATACCCGAATACAGGCTTCCGAAAAATGTGCTTGACTATGAAATCGAATTGATTCGACGCAAAGGAGTGAGCTTCAAACATAATACCAGGGTAGGCAAAGATATAACTTTTGACCAGCTTCGCAAAGATTACGATGCTGTTTTTATTAGTGTTGGTGTTCAGAAAGGACGTCCGCTCGGTGTGGAAGGAGAAAGCCGCGAGGGCGTTATTCAGGGTGTGGATTTCCTGCAACAGGCGGCTTCGCAAAACAAACCCAAAGTTGGAAAGAAAGTCGTTGTCATAGGCGGCGGAAACGTTGCGGTTGACGTAGCGAGAACTGCTTTACGTCTCGGTGCGGCAAACATTAATATGATATGCCTTGAGCAGCATCATGAAATGCCTGCTTATAAAGAAGAAGTCGAGGCCACTCTCGCTGAAGGTATAAATATCCTTAACGGCTGGGGACCTCGAGCAATACAGGGTAATGGCTCTGTCTCCGGCATCGAGCTTAAAAGATGTACAAGTGTGTTCGGATATGATGGACGTTTCAATCCCCGCTTCGCTGAAAATGACAGGAAAATTGTCGAAGCCGACCAGATAATAATTGCTATCGGCCAACAGAATGACAAAGAACTTCTCGAACATCTTGGTTTGCAGATCGAGCGGAACAGCATAAAAGTTGATGCGCTCACTTTGGGAACTTCGGAGCATGACGTCTTTGCAGGCGGCGATACGGTCTCAGGACCGGCTTCTGTTATCGAAGCAGTCGGATCGGGTAAAAGAGCGGCTGAATCCATCGATAAGTTTCTTAACAGCAAAGACCTTACTTCGAATCGTTTCGATGACACTGTCAAATCTTTGCCTGATGAGTTGCTTCCCGACACAGAAAAGGTTCAAAAGAAAGCACGAAAAACAGTAGAGGAATTGCCTGTATCTCAGCGCAGGAGCAACTTCAAAGAAGTCGAGATGAGTTTCACTGAAGAAGACGCGAAGGCTGAAGCCGAGCGATGTCTTAATTGTGCATTATGCTCGGAATGCGGCGAATGCGTGCGCGCCTGCGAGCAGAAAGCAATAGACCATAATATGACTGAAAAGACAGTCGAGCTCGATGTAGGCGCAATAGTTTTAACGCCGGGTTTCGGGGAGTTCGATGCAAGTCGAAAAGGTGAATTTGGGTGGGAACGTTATCAAAACGTAGTAACAAGTGTGCAATTCGAGCGCATCCTCTCAGCAGCCGGGCCTTTCCAGGGACATGTTTTGCGATTGTCGGATGGACGTGAAGCGAAAAATATTGCCTGGATACAATGCGTAGGCTCGCGCGACTCGAAATGCGGCAACGATTATTGCTCTTCCATATGCTGCATGGCTTCGACAAAACAGGCGATGGTTGCCGCTGACCACGTCGATGGTCTTGATGCAACAATCTTCTATATGGACATTCGCGCGCACGGAAAGGATTTTGACCTGTATTACGAGCGGGCGAAAGCCCAGGACAATATTCATTATATAAAGAGCATTCCATCGCGCATCATTCAAATGCCAGGGACAAATGATGTTCGAGTTCGCTATGTCGATGAAGTCGGTAAGCTTAAAGAACAGGAATTTGATCTTATCGTGCTCGCAGTCGGAATGCAGCCTTCGGAATCAATTGTAGAGCACGCTTCAGCATTAGGGCTGGAGCTTAACGGCTTTAACTTCTGCCGGACAGACCGATTTCTGCCTTTGAATACTTCCAGACCAGGCGTGTACGTTGGCGGCGCGTTCCAGGAACCGAAAGATATTCCCGAGACAGTAACACAGGCGAGCGGTGCGGCTTCGATGGCGATGGAACTTCTTGCTTCAGCGAGAAATACACTTGTGACAAAAAAGAGCTACCCGGAGGAACATGATGTCACAGACGAGCAGCCGAGAATAGGTGTGTTTATATGTCACTGCGGCATGAATATCGGCTCGGTAGTGGATGTCGAGCACGTCACTGAAAGCATTAAAGATCAGGATAATGTCATATTTGCTACACATACGATGTTCACATGCTCCGATACAAGCCTTTCTAACATCAAAGAAATGATACATGAGCACAGGCTCAATCGGGTTGTTGTTGCATCGTGTACGCCGCGCACGCACGAGCCTTTGTTCCGCGAAACATTGCGAGAAGCCGGGCTGAATCCATATCTATTCGAGATGGCAAATATTCGTGACCAGTGCTCATGGGTTCATTCGACTGTGCCGGAATCAGCTACAGAAAAAGCGACTGAATTAGTGAAGATGGCGATCTCTCGCGCTCGTTATTTGTCTCCGCTCGAAGGAAGCACACTTGCTGTGGACCAGAAAGGTCTTGTAATAGGTGGGGGTTTGAGCGGCATAACGGCTGCTTTGGCGTTGGCAGACCAGGGATTTAAAATACATCTTGTCGAACACAGTGACCATCTTGGCGGTCATTTGCATGATATACATTATACTTTGGAAAAAGAGAATGTCTCTGCTTTGACAGATGATTTGGTCGGAAAAGTTGAAAATCATCCTAATATAGATGTGTACCTCGACACAGAAATCGAGGACATCTCAGGTCATATCGGAAAATTTAATGAGCTGAGGTCACAAGCGGCGCCGTTATTGTAGCTACGGGAGCTGAGCAGGCTCAGACAAGCGAATATTTTTACGGTGAATCACAGAGCGTCATGACCCAGATTGAGCTTGAAAAACGATTGCACGAAGGCACTTTTTCAGCGAAGGGCAAGAACATTGTGATGATCCAATGCGTTGGCTCGCGTGACGATGAGCGTCCATATTGCAGCCGCATTTGCTGTACCATGGCAGTTAAAAATGCTCTTACTATAAAAAAGAAAGATCCGGATGCAAACATATTTGTATTGTATCGGGATGTAAGGACATACGGTTTCAGGGAATTATATTATAAGCAGGCCCGAGAAGCAGGTGTGGTATTCATCAGGTATATTCCCGAAGCAAAGCCGGAAGTCATTGATAAAGATGGTCTTATTGTTAATCTCAAGAGTCCTGATTTTCCTGAGATGATTGAGATTGAAGCTGATACAGTTGTGCTTAGCACAGGAGTTGTGACACCTTTGGAGAACAATAAACGCATCTCGGACATTCTGAAAGTTCCGCTGAATGCGAGCGGTTTCTATGTCGAAGCGCACATGAAATTGCGTCCCGTTGATTTTGCTACCGAGGGTGTATATCTCTGCGGCCTGGCTCATTCGCCTAAATTTATCGATGAGAACATATCACAGGCGCGAGCGGCGGCTGCGCGTGCGGCAACTGTATTATCGAAAACACATCTGGATGTAAGTGCACAAGTTTCCTATGTAGATCAGAGCAAGTGCATTTCTTGTATGACGTGTGTCAAAGCGTGTCCGTTCACTGCTCCTTTCTGTAACAAGGATGGAAAAGCACAGATTGAAGCCGCTAAATGTATGGGCTGTGGTCTTTGTGCCGCAGAGTGTCCTGCCAGAGCGATACAGTTGAATCACTTCGAGACCGACCACTTCTCTGTGATGATAAAAACGCTTTTTGAAAAACCAAATAATAAACAAGTTGTGAAAATACCCGTTGAAGCAAGTTAATAATGTATCATGGGCTTCCAGCCTGATATACTGAACCTGTAACGGAGAAAGAAAAGTATGAAATCAGATGTGTTCGAACCCAAGATATTGGCTTTTTGCTGTCACTATTGCGCGTATTCATCGGCGGACTTGGCAGGTTCAATGAGAATACAATATCCGCCGAATGTTCGTATTATACGCACGCCCTGTACAGGCAGACTTGAGACGGAATATTTTTTGAAGGCACTTGAAAATGGCGCTGACGGCGTACTTATCGCGGGATGTCTCGAAGGAGGATGTCACTTTATAGAAGGTAATCTCTGGGCCAAACGCCGCGTTAATTACATTAGGGACATGTTATCTGAAATAGGCTTTGAAAAGGAACGTCTGCGAATGGTGAATGTTTCAGCCGCTATGGCGCGACCTTTGGCTGATATTATTACAGATATGATCGAAACGGTTCGTAAATTAGGTCCGAATCCGCTTGGACAAGACAATACATCAAAGAAACTGGAGACTGCTTTATGATAGTTGCACAAAGAAAGAAAATCCCTGAAATCATGGACATTATAAAAAGACACAAGAAAGTTCTTGTGCTCGGATGCGGGACATGTGTCACTGTTTGTCTTGCCGGCGGAGAGCGAGAAGTAGGCATTATGGCTTCTGCTCTACGCATAGCATCAAGACAACGAAGCTGTTCTTTCACTCGGATGCGGCGCCGGAGTCCAGGCAATAGCAGAACGATACAATCAGAAACCGGTTTACGCGGGACTTGATACAGCATTTATCGGGATACTGGAGGAAAGAGGCATCTGGACTGAAAAATGCTCTGCCTGCGGCGCATGTGTTCTGGGTGAATACGGAGGAATATGCCCGATTACACGCTGTGCCAAGAAACTTCTCAACGGCCCATGCGGCGGCTCAAGAGAAGACCGCTGTGAAGTAAGACCTGACAGGCAATGCGCATGGCAGCTAATTTACAACAGACTCAAAGATATAGGCCAGTTAGATAAACTTAAGAAAATCGCTTCTGCAAAGAACTGGAACATGGCGCTCGATGGCGGCTATCGTATGATTGTACGTGAAGACCACCGGGTATAAAAAGTTATAAAAGACAAAAAACTGCTGAAAGTGTGTGGCATTTATGAGCAGTGATCCTGGATTTATTAATTATAAGCGCAGGGACGTTCAGTATCGTCCGGTCGAAGAACGAATTCTGGACTATTTAGAAATCGAGATTCCACTGCCGCAGGAAAACATTATCAAACAGGCGTCCCGATGCATGGATTGCGGAATTCCGTTCTGCCATGGTTTCGGATGTCCGTTAAATAATATCATTCCCGAATTCAGTTATTATCTACACAAGTCCCAATGGCGCAAAGCCTGTGAAATACTTCATACTACCAATAATTTTCCAGAGATAACCGGGCGAGTCTGCCCGGCACCGTGCGAGACAGCCTGTGCACTCAGTATTAATGATGAAGCAGTTCTGATAAGACATATCGAATACCAGATTGCAGAACGAGGTTTCCGTGAAGGCTGGATCCGGCCTAAGCCTGCCAGGGACAAAACCGGTAAGCGTGTCGTCATAATCGGTTCAGGTCCGGCTGGGATGGCCGCTGCGCAGCAGCTTGCAAGAGCAGGGAACGAAGTAATAGTTTTCGAAAAACAGGATAATATCGGCGGATTGCTGCGCTACGGCATTCCAAATTTCAAGCTCGACAAAAATGTGCTCGACAGAAGACTCAGCCAGTTGCAGGAGGAAGGTGTCAAATTCAACACCGGGATTTTGGTAGGACAGGATATTTCACTTCGTTATCTCAGGAAGATGTGTGACGCCATCTGCGTAGCTATCGGCGCTGAGACGCCAAGAGACCTACCGGTTACAGGCAGACATTTTGATAATGTGCATTTTGCCCTGGATTACTTAGCTCAGCAAAACAGAACGAACGCAGGCAAGAATATAGAGCCGGAAGAAGTCATTTCCGCCAAAGACAAAGTAGTAGCAGTTATCGGCGGCGGAGACACGGGCAGTGACTGCGTAGGTGTTGCACGCCGGCAGGGCGCCAAACAGATTTTTCAGTTCGAGATAATGCCCAAACCTTCAGAAAAACACGATAAATTTAATTCCTGGCCGAATAGGCCGAGTATCCTGCGCACTTCTACCTCACACGAGGAAGGCTGTACAAGACGATGGTGCGTCAGTACTAAAAAAATTACAGGCACAGGAACTAAAGTCGATACGCTGCATTGCATCGAGGTAGATTGGATTCAGACTGAAAACGGCTTTAAAATGAAAGAGAAACCCGGCACAGAATTTAGTACTAAAGTTGATATTATTTTGCTTGCCCTTGGTTTTTTGCATGCTTCGCATGAAGGTGTAGTAAATAAGCTGGGTTTGAACCTGAACGAGAAAGGAAACCTGGAGGTAGACGACAAATATATGACAAACCTGCAAGGGATTTTTGCCACAGGTGACGCAGTTATGGGAGTATCTCTTGTCGCTCAGGCAATCAATTCCGGGAGGAAAGCTGCCGAAAATATCGATCGGTTTCTGAGAAATACCTGAGCCGTTATTCAGTTCCTTTTTGATGTAATTTCCCGACATGTCACTCCCAACGATGATAGACTTTCCTGCCAAAAAATACTATGCATCCATCGAAATTTTTCGTTCTTTTGTGCTGAGATTAAGATCTGTGCCAACCGGCATTGTTACGGTTTATTAACCGTGATTTGAACCGTTGCATAAGCAAGAGATTTGTAATCACTTACACAGAACGTAATCGAATATTCACCTTCCTGCTCGGGTGTCCAGGTAAATATCCGGTTACTAAAAGTCGCTCCATCAGGCAGTCCCGCGGCAAGGTATTCTAATTCATCGCCGTCGGTGTCAGAGGCTGAGACGACCAGACTTATTAAATTTCCGGCACTGACGCTTACGTCTTCAATGATGTCGAATTGCGGCACGGCGTTATTTGAGTCTTCCTGCCAGTTGCCATCGAAAAACATAAGGTCGTTGACTTCGA
>JARRRJ010000201.1:0-7809 GCA_037380865.1 Sedimentisphaerales bacterium | reverse complement strand
AGACGGCTCAGAGCTCACGGATTCGTTGAGCGTCCCCGTAAAACCTGGTGACATTGTTTCCGTCGAGCATACTCCGAGGACACGTACAAAACAGTTTCTTGATAGTGTGTTCAGGCTCAATATCGGTACCTATTACAACCTTGGCGATGCATGGAATGATTAAGAGTAAATGGAATGTATAATGACGAAAACATCCCCGAAAGCAGCATGTCAGGTCGCAATGGTATGCCTGACAGACCAGAGGTCAGACTTCATTCAGTTCCTGTGCCGCCCGGCACTGGCGCTCTGCCTGCAAGTTTAGTACGTGTAATATGGCGTAACCGATGGATTATTACAGTCTCAATAATCGTCTCTCTGGCACTTGCATTCGTATATATCACTAATGCTACGCCTATTTACAGAAGTATTTCACGAATATATGTCGAACAAAATGGCCCGAAAATAATCAACGAGACTGTAGACTCCCATCCTTGCTTCCGCGCTTGAAACGCCGGGCTTAAGAGAGATGCGGACGTTCGCAAGGGTAGATAACCCGGTCGCATACCTCAACAAGACGCTGGATGTGAGTGTCGGACGAAAAGATGACATTATAAGTGTCGCCTTCGATTCTCCATACCCCGCTGAAGCTGCGCTGATTGTCAATACGATTGTCGAATCCTACATCTCTTATTATTCGTCGCAGAAACGCAGCACTTCTTCTGACGTTCTGAAGATTCTCCAGACAGAAAAAGACAAACGAAGCAAAGAACTGGAAGAAAAACTGAATGCGATGATGGAATTCAGGAAGAAAAACGAAGCATTGGCATTCGAAAGCAGTCAGGGAAATATTGTGATGGAAAGGCTTCAAAAATTATCTGAAGCTTTAACCCAGGCCCAGATGGAAACGATTGAGAGCAAGTATGCTTATGATACGATGGAGGAAATCGTAAATGATTCTGTTAAATTGCAGGAGTTTGTTGCATCACAGGAGGCTTCCGGAGCTTTTATATCCACAGGTAATATCAAAAATGAGCTGAAATCCAGACTGGAGGAATTGAAATTTCGCCTTTCGGACCGTTTACGCAATGGTCTCACGACGAGCCATCCCTCGGTAAGTGCGTTGCAAAACGATATTCAAAATATTCAGAAACAGCTGGATGATATCGATACTTTGTTTGCAAAAAGCAGACTTTCCGTCGCACAACGACAATACATGGCTTCGAAAGAAAAAGAAGAACAAATATCGAAGCACTACGAACAGCAGCGTCAGGAGGCTCTTGCGCTTAATGAACAGCTTGCTCAATACACCATCCTTCAGTCTGAGTGGGAGCAGACAAAAAAATACTGCGATATTATCGATGATCAGATCAGAGCATTAAATGTCACCGAAGATGTGGGGCCTCTCAATATAATTATTGTGGAGGTAGCCCGTGCAGCAGACAAACCTTCAAAACCTCAAAAATCGAGAACGATGGCCTTTGCGCTCATAATCGGTGGTATCCTGGGCAGCGGATTATCCATAGGCCGCGATATGATGGATCAAAAACTGCATACTGCAGAAGAAGTCTCCGGTATGCTTGGCGTGCCGCTTCTCGGCGTTGTTCCTTCAATGTCCCGTAAAGAAAAAGCTTCTGAACGCGGTCAAAAAGTCTATCTCGACTCACGATCATTCTGGGCTGAAGCGTATCGTACAATACGGACTGCGATTTTTTTCAGCGCACCGAAAGAAAAAGCGAAAACAATACTGGTCACATCGCCTACTCCGTCTGACGGTAAAACCACATTGGCAAGTAACCTCGCTATAGCAATGGCGCAGGCAGGACAGAAGACACTTGTTCTCGATGCGGATTTCCGCAAGCCGATGCAACATAACATTTTCGGAATTGCCCATAACGACACCGGAATAATAAACGTCCTGACTGGTGCATGCGCTTTGAGCAAAGTGATTAAGCCCAGCGGCATCAAAGGACTGGCACTCCTGTCCCGCGGACCTGACGTACCGAATCCGTCTGAAGTGCTCAACAGTGCGGCGTTCGCCAAACTCATAGAGTACCTCTCAACGAAGTTTGACAGGATTATAATTGATTCACCACCTGTCAGCCCGGTTACAGATGCCCAGATTCTTGCCGCAATTTGCGATATGACTATTCTCGTATTAAGAGCCGAGAAGTCTACCCTGAAAGTCAGCCGTCACGTAAGGGATGTGTTATTTAGCGTTGGTGCGCGCGTCCTTGGCGTCGTAGTGAATGATGTCCCGAGAAAAAACAATGGATATTATATAGGCTACGAACATTATTACGGAAGAGACGATTCGGGGAAGGCGAAAATTAGTCAAAAAAGTTTTAAGAAAGCTGTCGCTCTCTAAATATTTTAATAATCCATATTGAGTGATTGAAATGATTAAATATGTAAACAATGATTTGGCATATCGCGAGCATCCTCACTCCGATGATACAGCGAATCATGGGCTGGTAGATATTCATTGCCATTGCCTGCCAATGTTGGATGACGGTCCTGCATCAGTCGCGGAGTCAATTGCTTTGTGCAATAAATTAAGCGACGATGGCATCGCAACTGTAGTGGCAACTCCCCATCAACTTGGTCGATATACAGGGCGCAACCATCCTGAATTAATTCGAAAAACCGCGGAGAAGATGAATGAACAACTTGAGAATAGCAGACAGCCACTCAAAATTCTGCCCGGAGCCGAAGTTCGCCTGGATGAAAGAATCTGCAGGTTTCTGGCAAATGATAAAATACTGACACTCGGTGACAACGGGAAACATATCCTTCTGGAATTGCCACAGGAAATCTTTATTAATATCGAGCCTCTTTTTGCCGAGCTTGCGTCGCTGGGGATTCAAACTGTGATAGCACATGCCGAAAGAATCACAGCCTTGACGACACATCCCGGGATTCTCAGGCGGTGGGCTGAAAAATCAGTATCTTTACAAATTACCGCCTCCAGCCTCATTGGAAAATTCGGCAGAGACATCGAAAGAACTTCGTGGGACCTGTTTTTTTCCGGGTTAGTGGCTCTTGTGGCATCAGATGCGCATGATGTGGAATTGCGTGCCCCTTGTATGAGGAAGGCTTTCGATTGTATTAAACATTATGTCGGTGAAGAATGCGCACGCAGAGTATGTATAGAAAATCCCTTACGAATAATTTCGGGAATGAAAATCGAGCCTGTCGGCGCATATGACAGGTTGGAGGCAAAGCGTTGAAAAAAACTACATACAGTTCTGTTCTGGGAAGTAATTCTCAAAGTCATTTTGACAAAATAATCGAATGGCTCTTAATATCACTTCTTATATTTATGCCCCTGGCACTCGGCGCTGTTGAATCGTGGAGTGAGGTGATCGTAATACTTTTTGCTTCAGCTATAAGCATTTGATTTTTGTTGAAGCTGATTCTCGAAGAAGAAACAGATATGCTCTGGTCATGGTCATATGTCCCGGTTCTCTTGTTCATACTGGTTGTAAGTTTTCAGCTAATCTCTCTTCCATCAGGCATAGTACATACAATTTCACCTAACACAGTATTAATAAAAAATGAGCTGCTGGCGGACTTACCGAATTCGAACGAGTTTCTTAGAACGATAACTCTGAGTTTCTATCCGGCCGCTACAAAACATATTCTCCGCCTTGTCCTGTCAATTGCAGCAATTTTCATTGTTGTAGTAAATGTTTATCGCCGAGAGGAACAAATTAAGCGATTGCTCAGCGCGATTGCTTTAATCGGAGGATCAATCGCGCTGATTGCCCTCGCACAAGACGTCCTGGGCAACGGAAAAATATACTGGGTAATTCCGACATGGCATGACGATGCCTACTCGGGAACATTTATCAACCACAGTCATTACGGCCAGTTTATGAATCTCTCCATCGGTGCGGCGCTGGGACTTGTTATTCTGAAGATTCACGAAGCGTTTGTACACAGAAAACACGTTACTCCACCCGTAATATTTGAGTATTTAAGTTCTCCCCGGGCAAGACAAATATGGCTTCTTATCGCAGTGGTCATCATAGGTGCGGCAACAATCTTCGTGTCACTGACCCGGGGCGGTATGATAAGCATGTTTGTCGCGGCAACATTTTCCACGTTGGCTCTTAGTCGCAGAAAACATGTGAAAGGCTGGGGATGGATTGTCGTTCTGCTGGCCCTGGGCGCTTTTATATGTGTTCTTTATACAGGTTTCGATGCAGTCTATGACAGACTGTCAAGTCTCAGGCAGCTAAATCAGGCCCAGGCAGGTCGGTGGCAGATTGTTAGAGATATTCTCCTTGCCTGGGCTCAGTTTCCATTATTCGGAACAGGTCTGGGCACACACGAAGTTGTCTACCCAATGTTCGACAGTTCGACAATATCGTCACTGGCGGCCCACGCGGAAAACGAATATGCTCAAACGCTCGAGGAAACAGGTTTTATCGGGTTGGGGACATTATTGATTTTTGGTGTTTTGGTCTGGATTGCTTATATTCGCTGCGTAAAAAAGACTGCCGCACCAATTTGTACAGTTGCCTATGGTCTCGGTTTCGGTCTCATGGCAATTTTGATACACAGCCTGAGTGACTTTGGTCAGCATCTGCCTGCAAATGCAATTCTCTCAGCGATATCATGCGCAATTCTTATTGTTCTTGCTCGCATGAGTCAAACAGGTGCGCAGCCCCTTAGTGTACGCACTACAAGTCGATACTCGCGAGCGTTCCGCGTTATGTCGTTATTTATTGCATCCGGAATTTGCATATGGGCGTTAGCCGGCTCTAATAATGCCCGCCTAGCGGAAAGACACTGGAAACGAGTTCTCTCAATAGAACAGAAACTTATGGATAATGACTGGTTTGCGAGCGATGAGGAATACGCAGACTTAATAGCACACGCGGCTAAAGCTGCCGATTATCAACCTGAAGATGTCAAATACAAACACTGGCTTAATGTTTATCGCTGGAAATCGTTAAGTCGAAATACTGACCCCGATACAGATGAGATTTTGATACCTGAGCAGGCGATGCAATTTGTGCCTCGCATTATCGATGAGTTTAACAACGCACGAATGCTCTGCCCAACTTTCGGAGCTACTTATTGTATTATGGGTCAGTTGGAAAAATCGATTCTCGATGACCCTAATGGTTCGAGGCTTATAAGGAAAGGCCAAAGAGCCGTTCAGCTCGATAAGAGATTCTTCGGCTCGATTGCTGATATTTATGTAAATCATCTCAATCGGCCAGATTTAGCTCTTGTCGTTGCAGGAGACGACATCGAGCGGCTCAGTCAGACCGCGGACGCGATAGCTCAAACGCAAGAGCACGAGGAGATCGCTGCGAATACGAAGAATCGGCTTATCGAGCTTCTCAAAGAAAAATGCTCAGGACCGGATGTTTCAGGTTCTGCACTTGTGTCTCTGGGAAATATGTGTGCGAAAGAAAATGATATGGATGGTGCAATACAATACTATCGTCAGGCGCTGGACATGGAGTATGGTCAGGTTAAATGGCGTGTTAGCCTTGCAGAATTGCTTGCGCAGATTGGCGACATTCCTGAGGCGATGCGTCAGGCGGAAATATGCCTGCATCTAAATCCACAGTACGATCCGGCGTCAAATCTTATTGCGCGACTTAAAGCGTTGTCGAACCAAATGACAAAAAATGATTCGAGCCAATAGGCTGTGAACAAACTGTTTTAATTTGTAAAGTTTACGGATATAAGAATTTCGTGCACCGAAAAGAACGAAGTGCGCGCGGATATCTGCATTTTCTGCAGGTTGGAGATTAATAAAATGCTGAAGATAAACGAAAATCCTGCCATCATTCCACCTGAAGTTAATTCCATCGCTGAGCTTAACGGGACATGGAGAGTCGCTTACACGAAATCGAGATTCGAGAAGGTTTTTGCGCGGGAAATGCTGAATCGGAATATTGGCTACTTCCTGCCAATGAGAGAAAAAATAATCTTCTCGGGAGGACGAAAACGTCATGTAATGATGCCCCTTTTCAGCTCATACGTTTTTTTCTGCGGCACGGAGCAGGATCGTTATGCAGCAATGACTACAGGCCGATTGTGTCATGTTATAGAAGTTGTAAGACAGGAAAGCCTGATAGGAGAACTTATGAATATTGAAAAAGCTATATTTAACAACGCCGTTATCGATAGTTATCCGGGACTTGCAGTTGGAAGTAATTGCAGGGTAAAAGCCGGACCAATGACTGGAACGGAAGGTGTGGTGATCGAAAAAGACATGGCCAAAGCACGCATGGTAATTGAAGTGACAATACTGGGACAGGGAGTAGTTGTCGAAATCGACAATGACCTGCTGGAACCGCTATGATACGTATAAACCATTTAATCGGCTTTTATTAATACATGAGAACCTGCCTGGTAGTATATTTCGGAACTGCTTTTCTTGCAATATTTATCACTCCGCTTGTAATTAAGCTCGCGAACAAAATCAAAGCTGTTGACAAGCCCGGGATAAGAACTGTCCATTCTATGCCCATACCCCGCATAGGAGGAGTAGCAATTTTCTGTTCTGCCATGGTCTTTATCATTGCAGCCCTTTTTCTTAATAACGATATAGGCCGCTCTTTCAGGGAAATGCATATTCAATTGCTTGCTTTATTCGGTTCAGCAGCCTTCATATTTTTTATCGGATTGATCGATGATCTCAAAGGTCTGCCCGCAAAATTCAAGTTAATTTCCGAGTTTCTGGCTTCAGGCCTGTTGTGTTTCGCCGGAGTACATATAACTTCAATTGATGTAACGGAGCAATGGACAGTGCATTTTGCGCTGCTTAGCTGGCCATTAACGATTTTCTGGATTGTTGGTATAACCAACGCAGTGAATTTGAGTGACGGTCTTGATGGACTTGCTGCAGGGATTTCAGTGATAGCATGTGCGGTCATAGCTATATTTGCACTTCGCAGTGATAACGCTGTCATGGCAATATTGATGCTTGCACTACTCGGAAGCCTGAGCGGATTTCTATTCTATAACTTCAATCCTGCAAAAATCTTTATGGGTGACAGCGGGAGCCTGTTCCTCGGTTTTACCATTGCTTCATCAAGCATATTATGCTCGATGAAAACGTCTGCTTTGATTGCTATTGCATTGCCTGCTTTAGCTTTGGGTATACCCATTTTTGACACGCTCTTTTCCATGCTTCGAAGATTTCTCGAACGTCGCTCCATATTTTCTCCCGACAAAAGGCATTTTCATCACAGACTTATCGAGATGGGTCTCAAGCAGCGTCAGGTAGTCATTGCTATATATATTATTACGCTTCTTTTCACAGGTCTGGGTATGTTCATGATTGTTACACGCGACCTGGATTCTCTTGTAGTCTTTATCAGCATTTTAATATTGCTGGTAATCGTGTTTAATAAAGTTGGTTCAGTAAGATTGAAGGAAACTGTTTCTTCGCTGCAGAAGAAGTACGAGATAGCGGAGCGCAACAAACGCGAGCAGGCAAACTTCGAGCAGGTCCAGCTGTACTTTTATAACGCAAAAACCACCGGTCAGTGGTGGACTGCTTTCTGCAAAGCAGCAGAGCGACTGGATTTTGCATGGCTTTCTCTGAAAACTACATATGAGGATGGACAAACTGAAACAGAAATCTGGCGTATGTCGGACTCGAAGCCGGATTTATCTAAATTAGTGATAATGAATGTTCTTCTCTCCGGTAACGGTAATGGGACACCTGTCGAATTGGAAGCGGCTATTTCCGTCAACGGCTCGTATGAATCAGCCGGGCATCGTGCAACGTTGTTCAACCGCCTTGTAGACGAAAATTGTGCCTCGTTTAAAACCAGCCAACAGCGTGTGTCAAAACTC
>JARRRJ010000200.1:0-4771 GCA_037380865.1 Sedimentisphaerales bacterium | reverse complement strand
CATGAGTATAAACGACATGCTCGTGGTCGGTGCCGAGCCGCTATTCTTTCTGGATTATATAGGTATCCATAAGCTCGAACCTCAGAACATTGCTGAAATCGTAAAGGGCGTAGCGGCAGGATGCAAAGAAGCAGGTTGTGCATTGATAGGAGGAGAGACTGCCGAAATGCCGGACACATATGCTGAAGGCGATTTTGATCTAGCTGGCTTTGCTGTCGGTGTAGTCGAGAAAGATAAGGTCATTACGGGACAGAATGTCAGAGCAGGTGACGTCATCCTGGGCCTGGCATCGAGCGGCCTTCACAGCAATGGATATTCGCTTGTGCGAAACATCTGCCTTAAGCAGATGAAACTCAAAATGACCGACACTATAGACGAGCTTGACGGCGCAATGCTGGGTGATGTGCTCCTGGAGCCGACGCGAATTTATGCGAGACCTGTTACAAAACTATTAGGCAGATATAAAGTAAAACGTGTTGTACATGCGATGGCTCATATAACAGGAGGCGGAATCATAGAAAACCTTCCGAGAGTATTGCAAAAGAAATGCGATGCTGTAATAAAAAAACAAAGCTGGCCCAAACATAAGATTTTTACATTTCTCCAGAAGAAGGGACCCGTCGAAGAGAATGAGATGTACAGGGTCTTTAATATGGGAATAGGATTTATTTTAGTTGTAGCAGAGGATTTTGCCGATTCAATTACGACCAGGTTGGAAAAATCCGGTCAGAAAGTTTACAAAATAGGCAGGATTACTTCCGGCAGCGGAGGGGTCGTACTAAAATAATCAGTACTGTGATAAATCTAACAAATCAAATCACAAGTCACAAGAACACTATTACTCAACAAAGAAAGAATAGCTTTTACAGTCTGGAATCTTACACAACTGTCAAAGGGCGGGACTAAAACCAACTTCTATCCCGCCCTTTGACATTTTTCAAACTGTATTACTTTACATTTTCTATCCTGTTGTTACTTCTCCAGATACTCCAATTCCAATTGTGGCCAATAAGTCTGATCTGGATACTCTCTGCTGCAGAGGCCGTACCCTCGGTCAGCGCCGTCGTCATCCTTGAGAATGAATGTGACCAAACCATCATCACCAACACGGCTCTGAAGGAAGCTGACAAGTGCATCTCCACTTATTGTAATTGTGGCACCAAGTGAAGCGTTAGCCGGACTGCTGCTGGCCGAATAAGTCTCGCTTATTCCCTCGACATCATCATCGAGGTCTGTAGCCAGACCGCCGTCTGTGACAACGGATCCTGTTGCCCAGTCCATTTCAGCGCCTGTATCGGCACTCGTCAGAACGTCTTCGCCCCAGTCCTGAGGTGTATTACCGGCGACATTGTTCAAGCCATACAAAGCGAAACGTCCTGATACCACAGAGTCATTGCGATAAGGCGGCTTCGGAATACTTCCATGCACGCTCAACGTTAACGCTGCATTCTCAATGCTGTCGATGTCAAGACCGGAAAGATCGAAGCGCACATAGCCCGTTCGGTGCGCCGATCCGCCGTGGATGACCATGTACTCATCCATACCATGTGAATTCGGGTCGCCGCTCACTGTCCAGGTGTCCGCATCGCTCGTAACTTCAGTTGTCACCGGCGGAGCATGGAGTGCCGAAAGCACCAGAGCATTCAAAACTGCAAATGGTTCATTCGGGTCGGTTCCTTCACCAGGCACTGCCTCCAGAAGGATTACTCCGTTTGGATCTGCGTTGGCGTAAGCGCAGAATGCCTGATCATCAGCTGCAGGCGGAACCGAGTTACCGTCCTGAGTAGTCGTCAAGAGATATTCATAGTTGGCCAGCCAATCAGTAACTGTAAGTCCTGAAATGTCGCCATCCCATGAGTATATCTTAATATTATATGGAGCATTCGGCTCCAAACCTTCCAGTGTTAAAGTCACATAGCCAACACCCGGCTCAGACTGCTCAGCTAAAATGAAATCTCTATAGATATCTTCATTTTCCAGGTCATTCGGCTCACTGAGTCGAGAAGCATCAGCAGGATCATATCCGCCAAACGTGAGAGTAATATCATCGATTGTCACACTATTGGAATCAACCAATACAAGAGGAGTAAATCCGCCCTGCGTTTGACCTGAATCGTCACTGGCGTTAATATCAAGCTTCAAAAGAGGATAAAGCGGCTTAGCTATTAACTGCGCGCCGTTTAACCTGATATTATCAAGGTGGAAGACTCCGTTGCCCATTGCGGAAATGACGACTTCCTGGTACGATGAATCTCCAAATCCCGTCCAGTCCCAGCCCTGGGCCGCAATGTCCCATGTGATAGTTCTATGGGAATCACCTGACCAGGTGCCCCAGTCCAGGGAGGGAACTTCCTGACTGGTATCATTGTCGAATACCAGGGTCGGCCCCATTTGTCTCCATCCAAGCTCGCTGTTGAGAGCTATTTGATCAATTTTGGTCCATGTCCCGTCTGGGAAGTCACTAACCAGCATTGTTGCATCAAGCTGAAGTGTTGTAACATTGCTCAAATCCAGCCCATATCCGGTCGGTGCAGACCATGCAATTTGATAATAACCACCGTCTACCGTAAGATCAAGGCTTGAGGAGCCTGACGTGGCGCCTACTGTGCCGACTGCCATCGTGCAGTTCGAATCGTACCATCGCCACCATCCGTCTAAACCATCTTCAAAATCTCCGATAACCAGCGGTCCGACAGGAATTTCATCCGGTAAAGCAGCCGGATCAATATCGGTCGCATTCGTAAGCAGGAATCCATCGATGTCAAGGCCGTCTTCTCTGTAGGCAATCTCAACTGTATAAGTTCCGGGAGTCATAGTAAATTCAGCATAATCGTTGCCAGGCTCACTTGCATAGTTACCAACCTGCTTCCAGAACCAATCTGTAGAATTTGGAATTTGATAATCAATATTATTGTCAGATATCCAACCATTATTGAGACCCGTTAAATTAAGAGAAGCTCCGCGAATACGTACATAGCATGAGTCGTCGTTTGAACCGGCTGTTTCGCAGCGGACACGAAGATACATTCTGTAGACTGCTTCCTCCGTGATTTCTACACTATACTTAGCTATACCAGTCGACGGTGGATTGGAATTATTGGCGACTGATGACGCAACAATATAGTTTCCACCTGATGCGGTGACATCGTTTACTACTTGAAGAGGTGTAGTTATAGAATCAGCCGCTTCTGCTTCTCTCCAAATCTTCTGAGGTACAATTTCCTCATAACCGATACCATCGTACCATGTGCGGCTGTTATGCGTCATATGATTGGCAAAGTCATCGATATAAACATCTATCGTTGTAGTAGAACCGGTACTACCCAGAGATGCCTGCCATAAAGTTCGATTGCCTTCGGTCAGCATAGGTACAGGTTCTGAAAAGTTTTCTGCAGCGGCCGTCGTTGTGTCTCCCTGACCTGCCACGTAAAGTGGTAAATCGCCCTCACTGTCTGTAAGTGATGCCTGAACGCACCACGGACTGCCGTCGGACCAGAAATAGACATAAACCTTGTAGTCACCCTCAGGAACTTCTACTGAAGTTTTCAGGCGAGGGCAATCCTCTGGATTAGCCGTTTCTCCATACGAGCCTCCAGACTCGAATATTGTTGCAGAATTGCCAAACGCTCTGCCTCTCCAGAGATTATCCGAGCCGCTTGCATCCTCTGTTGAATTGAAAAAACCTCCGTCGGCTAACGTTGTGTTGCCTGCCTCTCCTTCAGTTGCATCGACATAAATAATCTGGGCCGATGCATAGCTTGTGCAAATGAAGCAAAGCACAAAAACAAACATTAAATATATCATTTTCTTACACATCATAGACCTCCAAAAACTGAACTTAAATAAAATAAAAGGTGTGGGCGTTTGCCAAATTTGATCAACATTTATCTGCCCCCGATAACGTTGATCGTTTTGAGAAAACCTCCTTTCCTGCACGCGGCCCCAATTTATTAAAGAAAAGACCTCTATTAATTTGCAAAAACAAAAAAATAAAATGACTATCGTATTTGAAATGAATATGCAAAAAAAGACACAACCCTAATCTCCACACACAACAGACTGCATCAAATCCGAAAATAGCACAAATCACATCCAGTATCAATATATTCCCGAATCTTCACAGGGGGCTGACAAAGAGTCTCCTCCTCCTTTCATCCCTGCCTAAACAAGTATCCATACTAAGCACCGTAACCTGCTCTACTATCAACCAGTTTAGTATTTGAAGCGAGCATTTTCAATGAAAAAACCAGAAAACTTTACGCAGATATCAAAATATTCTGCATTTCCTGTATTTTTTTGTTCCATAAGAAAGTATTATGAAACCTCGATTGAGGTGTGTCTGAAGCCCTTTCCCGGCACATAATGCCTATTTTTACGCAGAAAGCTTGTTTAGAATACTATGCGAAGACAAGGACGTCTGAAACTGACATGGAAATTTGTTGTAGCAGCATCCATATACATTGGCTTGGCTACGTACCTGTACGAGCCTTATTTGCGGCATCTTGACACGTGGGAATACCTATGGCCGATTAGCGTCTGTGTCGCTTCGATTGGTTGCTACATCCTCAGTAGAAGATGGGTAGCGGGATTTGCTGGCTCTTTTTTTGCAGGATTGATTTACGGATTTGGTCCATATATGCTTGGTATTGCCAGGTTTCATCCAGTCACGGGCTTGCTTGTCGCCGCGGTACCCTGGCTCTTTTGTCCCGCCGCTTTCGGCTCCAGGGATGGCTTGAAATGGCTCGGTGTCATTTTTACTGCAATACCATTC
>JARRRJ010000199.1:0-4777 GCA_037380865.1 Sedimentisphaerales bacterium | reverse complement strand
CTGGGTTTGAGATTGGCGAAGTATACTACAATTTTTCCTTCCAAATCCTGCGGCGTGTATGCAGTCGCTATACCTGCGAGGACAGTTTTTTCTATACCGCCTACATCCAGAACCAGCTTGAGCAGTCTGTCGGCTCCCTCGACCTTCTCAGCAACTTTAACTTTCGCTATGCGAAGGTCTATTTTCGCAAAGTCTTCGATTGTGCATTCGGGCTTGATTGGTTCGGTATTTGCGGCTTGGCTCAGCTCGGCCGGGATAGGTTCTGATTTTTCTTCCTGCGGCTTCGATTCTTCTATCATTGCGTTCACCTTTTCTTCGTTAATTCGCTCTGCCAGTCTTTCGTAACTGCTTATCGTCTTTTCTTCGAGCACAGTCTCAAGATCAGCCAGGCTTAAGGGTTCTATATTCAGGATTTTTTCGACACTTTCTGCAAACTTCGGCAGAACGGGTTTGAGGTAAATCGTAAGAACGCGCACCGCGTTTATTGTCGCAGTCAAAGTCGTGCGCGTCACTTCAGGGTCGGTTTTTATCGTCGTCCATGGCTGCTTCTGCTCCACGTAGCGATTCGCTTCGTCTGCAAGAGAAGTAATCATTCTGACAACAGAAGCGAACTTCAGTCCTTCGTACTCTTTGACAATCTGGTCGCCCATCGTGACGAGTTTCTTTATCAACTCGCGGCCTTCTTCGTCAAGTTTGCCCAAACGCGAATCGAGCTTTTTTGTCAGCATGGGAACCGAGCGGGAAGCAAGATTGGCGAATTTGCCGACTATGTCAGAATTGATTTTGCTTATGAAATCGTCAGTCTTCAAATCAATATCATCTATCGTATCAGTCAGCTTGCTCGCATAATAGTACCTCAGATATTCAGGATTAAGATGGTTCAGGTACGTGCTCGCTTTTATAAATGTCCCGCGTGACTTACTCATCTTTTCACCGTTGACAGTCAAAAAGCCATGGACGAAAAGCTTGTCGGCAGTCTTTATGCCTGAGCCGATTAACATCGCAGGCCAGAACAACGCGTGGAAGTACATAATGTCCTTGCCGATGAAGTGATACAATTCGTATTGACCTGCGCCGCCTTTGCCCGAATTTGAACCCGGCCATAAAACATCGAAGTCGAGATTGTTCTTGTCGCAGTAATTTTTCGCAGATGCCATATATCCGATCGGCGCATCGAGCCAGACGTAGAAGTACTTGTCTTCCTCGCCGGGGATTTTGAATCCGAAGTAAGGCCCATCCCGCGAGATGTCCCAGTCCTTCAGTCCTGCACTGAACCATTCTTCGAGTTTGTTCGCAACAGACTGCTGCGCATATCCGCCTGCCATAAGGTCTTTAAGCTCTTTCTCGTAATCCGCGAGCCGGAAGAAATAATGCTCGGAAGTTTTCATAACAGGCGTTGTGCCGCACGTTGCGCAGTAGGGATTTATCAAATCGGAAGGGCGATAAGTTGTCCCGCATACCTCGCACGAGTCGCCGTACTGGTGCTCCGCGTGACATTTCGGGCATACTCCCCGGACGAACCTGTCGGGCAGTGACATTTTGTCGTGCTCGCAGTAGGCCTGCTCCACGTCGCGCTTGACTATCGAGCCTTTTTCGTTCAGGCGATTGAAGATGAGCTCGCTGAAATACTTGTTTTCGGGACTGTGCGTCGAATAGTAATTATCGAACTCGATGTGGAAGCCGTCGAAGTCGGCCTTGTGCTCCTTATGAACGCTGTTTATCATCTCTTCGGGCGTTATGCCTGCTTTTCTCGCGCTAATCATCACGGGCGTTCCGTGCGTGTCGTCTGCGCAGAAGTACAGGCATTCGTTGCCGCAGAGTTTCTGGAAACGTACCCAGATGTCCGTCTGAAGGTATTCCACGAGGTGTCCTATGTGAATTGGTCCGTTAGCGTAAGGCAAGGCTGATGTTACAACTATTTTTCGAGGCATAATTCTTCCTGAAATCTATTGATCCTGGTTCTCCGTATCGTCGCTGTCATCGTTTACATCATCGTCTTCGCGGTTGTTTTTGCCACTGTCCGGCTTTGTCATGCGGCCTTTCAGGACTTCAATTTCATCGAGTCCCAGTGCTTCCTTGTCACCGTTTTCGTACTCCACCATGACAAGCTGAGTCAGGATTTGAGTATCGATTACCCTTGCCTGTCCCTTTGGTGTCTGCACTCTTGCATTCTTTTTCGGGAGTCTCTTTTTGAGTTCCGAATAGGTTTTGTCTTCGTATCTCAGGCAGCACTTGAGTCTGCCGCAGAAGCCCGATATTTTGGACGGGTCAAGCGTCGCTTTCTGCATCTTCGCCATTCTCATGTTGACGGGTTTGAGAAGCTTGAGGAACCTCTGGCAGCAGCATTGCTGGCCGCAGCTCTCAAGGTCTCCCAAAAGCTTGGCTTCGTCACGCGAGCCGATTTGACGCATTTCTATTCTCGTCTGGTATTCCTGAGCAATTCTTTTCACCAGCTCGCGAAAATCCACTCTTCCGTCTGCCATGAAATAGAATACAATGCGTTCGCCTCCGAATACATGTTCGGCATCTACTATTTTCATGGGAAGGTCCATTTCCTTTACGATTTTCCTGCAAAATTCGACTTCTTCCTCTGCGATTTTCTGGAGATGGCGTTCCTCGCTAATGTCGGCGCTGGTCGCGTAGCGGATGAACTTACCCACGTGTGACGGGCACAAATCGATTTCGCTGTTTTCGAAATATTCCCTGACCTGGTCCTCGCGCAGCTTGAACTGGCCGCCTTTGTAAGAGTTGAGCTGTCCCACGATATGGCCCAGTTCGAGACCCCTGTCTGTTTTGATTACGACGCGGGAATGTACTTTGGGTATTTCTGCTTCGCTGTGCTCGAAAAAGCCGAGAGCATTCATTCGCCCGTATCGAACCATCATGTATTTTTTATTCTTAGCCTGTCGAGACTTGTTTTCTGAACTTTTCTGCATTGGAATATCCGGATATTAACAATCACCGAGTAAAATTCAACTAAACTCGTATTGTATCAGAATCCGCCAGAGATAACAATAGATGTTCGAAAATAAGCCTTTCGTTGACATTTGCCTCGATCCATCGAAGCATTTCGTAGGAATCGGCGATTTTTTGCGCAGCAAGCTCGGGACTGAATCTGCCTGCCAATTTCTCTACCTGTTTTACCTGGTCGAAATTTATGGCTCCGTATTCCGGCGTTACTTTCAGCTTCATAGCATCGTACAAGGCAGATATGATTACCCGGATGAAAACCTTCGCGGCCCTGCGGCTGATATCGGTTTTACTCGTGTCCTTATCAAGATTACTCCAGAGATTCGATATTTTTCCTTTCCAGCTCAAAATTGCATCCGCAAGGCCCAGGGCATCGGAATATTCATAAGCGGCAAGAGAATCTATCAGGTCTCTCTTGTTTTCATAGATATTCGCATCGTTCAGCTCAAGCTGCGCCCAGTTACAGGCCTGACCCAGGCTTCCCTGCGCCAGGCGGGCGAAATATTTCGACATAATTGCTTCAAGACCCATTTCGTCAAGCTTTCCGATGATTCTTTCTTCCTGTATCGGGCCGAAACGTACTATCTGAGCTCTCGATTTGGTCGTAGGCAGAAGTTTTTCCAGCCTTGTGCAAAGCAATATAATGCAGCAATAGGAAGGGGGCTCTTCAAGCACTTTCAGCATGCAGTTCTGCGAAAATGCATTCATCTTCTCCGCTTCGCTGACGACAAAGACCTTCCTCTGCGAAACGCTCGGTCGTATCGATACCTTTGCGTTAAGCATCTCGCGAATCACATCTATAGGCATATCGACAGGAGGTCCCTTTCCCTTGCCTTCTTCTGTATATTCACGCAGCTCCTTGTAAACGTGACTGAAATCAGGATGCGAGCCCGAATCGAAGAGTTTGCAGGATTGACAGGAATTGCAGCTTTGGGCAAATCCTTTGTTCACAACTGGATTATGACACAAAAGAAGTTTCGCCCATTGGGATGCAGTCAGGAATTTGCCGACGCCTTCCATGCCTGCGAAAATATAAGCGTGAGAGATTCTTTCCGAATTATAAGCTCTCTGCAAAATATCGATTGCGCCGTCCTGACAAAATATTTCCTTAAAAGACATTTACGAAAAACTCACTTCCTCGATGATGCGCAATATTTTCTTATGCACTTCCTGAATCTCATCAGCGGCGTCGACGACGAAGACATTTTCATGCTCCTCGGCAAATTTCAAGAATCCTGCTCTGACTTTGTTATGATAGATGTCACCCTTGGCTTCCATTCTGTCCAGCTCTCTGTCCAGCCTGCTCGTAGCAGTCTGTGTATCGACGTCGAGTATAATTGCCAGGTCCGGCCAGACTCTTTCGAGACAGTCTTGTGCAAGCCTTATGACTTTGTCGACTCCGAAGGCGCCCGCCCAGCCCTGGTAGGCGTAAGTGCTTGAGAGCCATCTATCGAGAACTACACATTTCTTATCGTCGAGCGCAGGCTCTATCTTTTCAAGCCAGAGCTGAATCCTTGCAGACATATAGAGCAAGACTTCAGTCTCTGTGCTCATCGAAAGATGTTCGGGATTGAGCAGAATTTCCCTTATTTTCTCGCCTATGGCGGTACCACCCGGGTCGCGGAAACTTACAGAAGCGATTTGGCGACTGTTCAGCCATTCGGTCAGGAGCTTCGTCTGAGTGCTTTTGCCGCATCCGTCGGGACCGTCGATTACAATAAATTTACCTTCTAATTCCATGTTCATTGTTTATGATTATATTCGCACTTTATCATCCTGACCATGTATATTTTTCATCAGATGCTGT
>JARRRJ010000198.1:0-4781 GCA_037380865.1 Sedimentisphaerales bacterium | reverse complement strand
TCGATTTTGAGGACGATTAAGAATCTTCAAAATCTTGTTTAATTGCTCTGAATCAGGGTGTCCCTCAATAAGATAGCGATTCAGCGGCCGCCGAGTCTTTTCCTTGATTGCCCAATGCACTGACACATGCGTCATTGATGGGAATTGGTGTAATTGATCAGCCATCCTGAAAGCGGACGTGTATTTTTCAACTGCTTCATCAATTCGTCCTTCAGCAATATCATTGTTTGCAGATGATATTAATAGAAAGGCACAATATCTGAGTTTGGGCAGACTGTCTGAAAAATCAAACCTGTCTGCATATGGAACCGGAGGCAATATGCATTTTTCAATCTTACTGGTGAGTATTAATTTTTGTAGTGTCTCTTTGTATCCATTGAGCCATGCAGCCATTTTAGGATAATTTTCAGCAGACCACGGTTTATCCAGGGATGAAAGGTTCGGATCTAAAGAGAACGCTCCCATGTTTGAATCCATCACAAGACTGTTAAATATATCATAGTAGTCAAATGCAGCATTTTCGTCATCGGGTATTTTGTATTTAGCTTCAAACGCCGCGATTTCCTTATCGAAAGCATAAGGGCGCCAGCCTGTATTGTCTTCCGGCAGGAATATCCAGATAATCACTGCTAAAGTTGCTGAACCTGCTGTAAGCCAGAACCATTTCCTGAATCTTACGGGTAAGATTGTACAAGCCGCCAGAATAACTGCCAGAAGTGTGATCACTTTCCACGGAAGCTGAAACACGATACATAAGATGAGAAGAATCGCAAGGAATCCCTTACCTATAAATTTCAGGATGGAAACTATCATATTGGATTTTTTAATGCTTTCGCTTGGCTTGTGTGTCATCTTTTAGGCTCCTGGTTCGGATCAGCTTGGTTAGCTTTAGTATTCTGAGTTTCTGCCTTAGGTATTTGCAGAGGCCAGATTAGCCAGTCATCAGCAGGGCTTTTGCGCTGGCCGTTCTCATCTATTTTGTTAAGTCCTGTACTGTATAGAATAAAGCCGTCGTCTTTGAGTCTGTAAACAAAGGAGCCTTTATTTTGTGGATCGACAAGAATATCTTCAGAAGTCAGAAACGGCTTGATTTCCTCGAGTTTTTCAGGCCACTTTCCTGTTTTGTTTTTGTAATGTCTTAAAGCAACCAGAATCTGGCTGCCTTGACGGTCTACTAAGAGCCGCAAATATATTTCTTTTACTCTTGCCAAAGCAGGATCAGGTCTGGCAAGATTAGCCCACCATTCTCTTAATCGGACCAGCAAGTTAGATACATTTTGTGATTTGGCTACTGTTCTGCTGAACAGATTTTCTGCATAGAGCATTTCATCCCAATATTTTTCGAATTCAAATTTTGTGTCCGGCAGAATAGTCTCGGTAGTTTTCATCTGTTCGGCCGTTATATCTTCGTACATTATAAGATACCGAATTTTTTGAGTCCCCAAAGCTTCTATAGCGATGCCTACTAAAAATTCGATGGCAAGCGGCTGTTGGCGAAAGTGTCTGCCTATACGAATACAACCGAGATATTTTTCCAGAGCCTGATCAGTTCGACCTTCAGCGAAGTCGTTATCCGCGGCTCGAATCAGCGTAAAAACCAATTGACGCATAGCCGCCAGCTGTGACATTATCAGGTTCATATTGGTTATAGGAAAAAAACACTTTTCATATTTCGAAGCCTGGAGTAGTTTGGCAATAATATCCTGATTTTGTTCCAACCATTTGGCAAGTTCCGGATAGTCCCGGCTTGACCATGGTCCCGATTTAGTAATTTCTGCAATTACCGGAGTTAAAGAAGCAGGGTTTAAGTCAGACTCGTTATAATCTTCAAATAATTGATTATAAATAATCGCAGCATTTTCAGAATCAGGTACAGCGCTTGCGGCGTTAAAAGCGCTGAGTTGTTCCTGGGGTGATCTATAAAATGCAAACCTCCATGCCAATATGCAAAAAATAAATACAACTAAGACAGCTATGATGAGCCATAAAATGTTTTTAGGACGTTTAAGTTCAGTGTTGTCTATTTGTTCCCGATTTCGTACGGACATTTTAACGTCTCCAGCCAGGCCTGTTATTCGCTTCCAGCGGCTTTATATACCGCTTGAATCAAAAAAGTCTTGCTTTGCTATTGATTATACCTGTATCTGTAAAAGACATAAAGAATAAACTTCTTTAGCATTTTTACCTTTATATGCACCTTTTTTGTGTCGATAACAAAAGTGGTTTCGGGGGAGGTTGATGAAATCATTTTTTTCGGGGGATTTTGGGAACTTCCAATAATATTTTATAATTTAATTGGGGGCTGGGAAATAGCTCACATCAAGCCGGTCCCGAAAGGCGGCACAGACGAACTCGACAACTTACAGGCACTCAATTCCGCCGCAAATGCAAAAAAAGGCAACTTATATCCCAGGCCGTAAACACTTAACTCTTTTCATCAGAATCAGTTTCCTCTAAGAGATTTACATCCTTTAAGTCAATTTCTCTTCCGGCCGCACGTTTAGTATTAATTAAGTCCTCTTTTGAAAGAATGAAGAAATCCTGACCCTGGTAAGTCATGGTTTTTCTGTGAAGCCATGCGTCCTTGAAGGATACTCCTGGAGTTCGAGTTTGTACATCGATCCTGATACGGTCATTGAAAATCGTGATTTCGTGAGCGATTATATCCTGAGCATTTGTTATCGTTGCTGTACCAAATCCGGCTTCTTCTAATGCGGCCAGAAGTTTTTGAGCATTTTCAACAGTAGGCTCAATCAGGATATCCATATCAAATGTTGCACGGGGAACTCCATATAATACGGATGCAACACCTCCGATAACTACATAATGTAAATCATGTTTTTGAAAGGACTTGAACACGTCCTTTAATCGGTTGAGCACAGTTCTTATCCTTCAGATTCGGATTAATTGATAGAGCCATGTCAGTAAAATTGCAAAACACTTCCATTCGTTCGTCCACTGATAAGGACTGAAACCATTTTGCTTTTGCTTCAAGTGATTCTTGTTCTCTATCGTGTTTGATCGTAAGTTCCATAGTTTATATACTAACAAATTGAATTGCAATTCGCAATTTTAAAAGTAACATTCCTCATTCTTGTATTTTACTTGTTGCTTTATGTTCAGATTATCACATTTTCACATATCGAGTTTTTCTCTCAGGCAGGAGAGAATGTTATCTGTGGAAACTCTTGCCTGGTCCATTGAGTCTCTGTCACGAACTGTGACTGTTTTGTCTTCTAAAGTTTGGCCGTCAACTGTTATGCAGAAGGGGGTTCCAGCTTCGTCCTGCCTGCGGTAACGTCTTCCCACCGCGCCTTTTTCGTCGTAGAAGCAGTTGAAATATTTTCTCAGGCTGTCATAAATATTTCTCGCGATTTCAGGCATGCCGTCTTTTTTGACTAACGGGAAAATCGCGACTTTTACAGGCGCAAGTGCTGGGTGGAAACGCAGGAGGTTTCTTGTCTCGCCTCGAACTTCCTCCTCGTCGTAGGCATCGACCAGGAACGCGAGTGTGCTTCTGTCGATACCTGCGCTCGGCTCTATTACGTAAGGAATGTAGCGTTCTTTTTTCTGCTCATCGAAATACGAAAGGGGACCTTTGTTGTAATCTTCGGCTTCGGAGGCCAGCTCGATTTTCGAGACGTCCTTGTTATTTTCGTACCATTTGTTGAGAGTGCGCATACCACGCTGATGCTGCCGCAAGTCGTAGTCTGTTCGATTCGCGATTCCCTCAAGCTCCTGCCAGTCACCTGAGCCGAACGGGAATTTATATTCCACGTCAACACAGCCTTTGGCGTAATGAGCCAATTCGTCCGGGTCATGCTCGCGGAAACGCAGGTTCTCTTTCTTCAGGCCGAGGTCCGTGTACCATTTGAATCGTGCTTTTTTCCAGTGATTGTACCATTGCTCATCTGTTCCCGGCTCGCAGAAAAACTCAAGCTCCGCCTGCTCGAATTCTCGCGTGCGGAAGATAAACGCTTTCGTAGTGACTTCGTTGCGGAAGCTCTTGCCAATCTGTGCTATTCCGAACGGAATTTTTACACGCGTCGTATCGAGAACGTTCCTGAAGTTCGCAAAAATTCCCTGCGCTGTTTCAGGGCGAAGCTGTATCGTCATGGAATCATCTATGTTCGCTCCCATTTTCGTCTCGAACATAAGCTTGAAAGGCATTGGCTCTGTGAATTGGCCGACTGTGCCGCACGAGGGACATACTTTATTGCTCAAATCCTGAGCTTGTGCTTCAGCTTCTTCTATGGCAATATGCTCGGTATGCTCTTCTTCATGCTCGTTTGTTTTGTCCTTGAGGTGGTCGACACGAGTACGCGTATTGCATTTTTTGCATTCTGCGATTAAATCCGCGAATTTATCCGCGTGGCCGCTGGCTTTCCATACCATCGGGTGCATTAAAATGCTGCAATCCAAACCGACTACATCGTCGCGCATCTGGACAACATTTTTCCACCATGCCTTTTTGACGTTGTTTTTCAACTCGACTCCGAGTGGGCCGTAATCGTAACAGCTTGCCAGGCCGCCGTAGATTTCGCTGGACTGAAAAATAAAGCCTCTTCGTTTGCACAAGCTGACAATATCGTCGAGTTTGGTTAGTTTAGCCATAAAAGATTTCCTTAAATATTTTCGATTTTGAGCATTAAAAGGAGGTATTATAAGTTAAAGGCAGATATAATACAAGGTTTGGTTATTTTGTTAAAAATGAGGATGATAAAAAATGAAAAATGTATATTTGTCAACAATAGTCAGTGTTCTGGCAATTTTTACTTTTG
>JARRRJ010000197.1:0-4787 GCA_037380865.1 Sedimentisphaerales bacterium | reverse complement strand
AACGGCAAAGCCCAATTCGTGGTCGTTGTAATTTACGTACGTATCAACAAAATATGCGACTTTATCAACTGGGTTTTCGAGCGGCTTTAATGAAGCGAGGTATTTTCTTCCCTTTTTGAGAAAAGTACTCCTCAAAAACCCGGGCATTCTTCTTCGTTTATCTATGCCTGTGAAATTTTCCAGCAAACCGGCAAACACAGGACGCTGTGTGAATATGTTCGAGAAAGGCGCAAAAAAGCTGCCTGCTTTGCTGAGGAAGCGATTGTTGCTTAAAATGAATTCTGTTTTTCGCAGCCATTTTCTTTTAACGTATTTTGCGCGGACAGCCGCCATCATTTTCGATACATCAACTCCCGCGGGACACTGCAACTGACACGCTTTGCAATTGACACACAAGTCGAGGAACTTTCTGAATTCAGGAGAATCGAATTCTTTTTCGTCGAGCTGACCGGTAGCCCAAAAGTGCAGGATGCTCGCTTTAGCGCGCGAGCTTGCAAGTTCTTCGCCCATCGCGCGATATACGGGACACATTCGCAGGTCGGATTCTCTGCTCAGGCACAGGCCGCAGCCGTAGCATTGCTCGATTTCCGATTCGAATTCGTTTTTCTCGAACAGCAAGTCACTCTTGACTCGCTCAGCTGCAAATTTCTGATTCCTTCGCAGATTCTCGAGCATCGAGTCAGGATTGTCGTTGATTATTTTCCCGGGATTGAGCAAATTTTTCGGATCGAAAATATTCTTTATTTTACAAAGCAGGTCATAATATTCATCTCCGAACTGCCTGTGAATGAATGATGCTCTCGCAATACCGATACCATGCTCGCCGCTAACGGAACCACCGAGTGACCAGGCAAGAGGAAAAACTTCATTTGCAATCTTTTGCATTTTCTTCTGGTCGATGGGATCACTTAAATCGAGGAATGGTCGCAGATGCAGCTCGCCGTCACCTGCATGGCCGTAAAACGACATTGTAATGTTATAGCGTTCGGAGATTTCCTGCAGGCCTGCAATATAATCACCGAGCCTGTTATGATCTACGGAAACATCTTCCATAAATTCAGCAGGATGTTTTTTGCTTCTTTTTCGGTACAGCAAGGGACCCGCGTCCTTGCGCGATTTCCATAATCTTTTCTGCTCGACCGGATCTGTGATGATTTTTCGCCGTGCAGCGATTTTGCCGACTGCTTCATCCGTAATTCTAATTTTGTCCTTTACCTCGTCGATATTCTCGCCAATATGCTCAATCAGAAGGACAGCTTCGGCGTTTCTCGGAAGGATGTCACGATATTCGGGCAGAGCTTCGTAAGACATATCGAAAAGAAACTGATCCATAAGCTCACACGCTGAAGGTCCGGTTTGGACAATTAAAGGCACAGCCTGAGCCATCTTCGCAAACGAATCGAACTCAAGCTGCAAAAGAGCTTTAGCTTCAGGCAGAGGTACAGTTCTTAGAGTAATTTTCGTAAAGATTGCCAGGGTCCCTTCCGAGCCTGCAAGCATGCGGGCCAAGTCAATTTTGCCATCGTGACAAGTTCCTGCAATCGAATAGCCGCTCTGGTTGCGCTTGCTTGTCGGAAGCGCTTTTTTAATAATATCGTCTTTGCCGCCCAGGAGCGATATGCATTTTCTCGCAATGGAAGCAGACGGGTCGTCTCGAAATTGCTCAGGGTCGAAATTGTTTCTGAATGTCACTATATTTCCGTCTGCTGTGACAGCTTCGATGCTTTCTACGTAATTTCCCATGTAGCCGTATTGCAGGGAGTGAGAGCCTGTCGCATTATTTGCGAGACATCCCCCCACTACCGCGCGGGAAGCGCTGGAAGGATCGGGTCCGATTTTTCTCTTGTATCGAGCGAGGTAACGGTTCAGGTCGTCCAGCACAACACCCGGCTGACACGTCACAGTTTCACCGTCATTTTCGGCGCCTATGATTTTGTTCATATATCGGCTCATGTCGAACGTAATGCCCGAAGAAAGCGATTCGCCTGCTGTTCCCGTTCCCGCGCCTCTGGCGACAACAGGTATGTTATTCTCGCCTGCATATTTTATAACTGCGGCGACGTCACCTGCATCACGCGGCATTATCACGCATTGCGGAACTATGCGATAAATGCTCGCATCCGTGCTGTACGCGGCCCTGTGCACTATGTCAGCGTAAATGTCACCACGTACGATCGAGGATAAATCGGAAGCTATCTGCTCGGGATTATTTGTCATACTTTTATTATAACCTTATGATTTAATTGCGGCATGGAAATTCAAATTCTATATCACTACTCGAAATCGCGCGGGAGGAACTGGGCCTGTGACATCGAGCCTTTCATTCGAAGAAGCGCGAGATCGTTTTCGTCGACTTCGCCGTTTATGAACTGCTGAACCACAGGATGCGGGTGATTGCGAATATGGTCTGCATCGCCGTCAGCGATAACTTTGCTGTTGTGAAGCATGATAATCCGGTCTCCCACTTTATATGCGCTTTTCATATCATGCGTAACAACAATAGACGTTATATTGAGCTCCCTCTGGAGTTTCAGAATCAACTCGTTTATTACGTCGGAGCGAATCGGATCCAGTCCCGTCGTAGGCTCATCGTACAGAATCACTTCCGGATTGAGTGCAATAGCGCGCGCCAGCGCAACTCTTTTTCTCTGGCCTCCCGAAAGGCTGGCTGGATAATAATTCTGGAAACCATCCAGACCCACCATAGCGAGCTTGGTTTTAACAAGCTCCTGGACCTTTGGCCAGTCAGTTATTTGATAATGCTGGCTGATCGGGAAAATTATATTATCACTGACACTCAAACTGTCGAACAACGCGCCTCCCTGGAATAGAAAACCAGAATGCGTGCGTATCTTGTTGAGCTCTTTTTCCGTGAGGTTATCGATTCGTTTGTGATTAAAATAGACCTCTCCCGAACTGGGTCTAAGCAGGACGATCAGGTGCTTGATGAGCACGGTTTTGCCGCACCCGCTCGGCCCGATAATTACAGTAGTCTTGCCTTTTTCTACACTGAGATTAATCCTATCCAGAACGTCCTTCCTGTTGAATATCTTAGTAAGGTTTTTCGTCTGGATAATACTGTCGTTCGTGACCTCAGCCGGCTCAGCTCTCTCGTTCTGTGTTTTCATCTTTTCGTTTGTCTCAACACGATCCATAGAAAACATTTACTGTACAACTACTCACAGTGTTCAAGGATAACACTTTTCCGTTAGATGAGCAAGCAGAGATTTACAAAAACGTCGCCCGCGTCGTCGTACTGAATTCCTGCAAAACATATGTAAAAAACCTGCATGGTACGCCGATTTAGGGGATTTGTAATGGTATCGAGATGTTTCAGTTAGACCCGCAATTGTTTTTTTGCTCCGCAACGGTTAAATCAGCATATTTTCATCGCCGGAATTACTGTATTCAATCGCCATGCTCTGCGCAGCAACGGGAGCCATTCCTCGCAAAATAAAAGGACAAAGACCACCCTCTTACGTTCGTAAGATAACAGGAGTCTTTGTCCCTTTCTAAATCCTAATTCTCAGTTGACTTTCTCTCGGTCATCCTGAGATTATTCATCAACTTCAGCACTGGTAATCAAAATGGCATCAAACTTCAAGTCTGCTCCCCTGTACGCGATCTCCAGGTTGTGCGTACCTGCGGAAAGTGTAAACTCGACCGGCGGTTCACTCCCACCTTCGTTTTTCACCGATTGTGACCAGTGCCAGTAATCTCCCGTTGGTATGTCATTAAAGTGCAGCCAGCCGCCATCAAGAGGAGTAACATCCTCCTGAACAGTCGCATCCTGGATACGAACCCAGCATGAGTCATCGGTGCCGGGGAACGCGATTCGGAACCGAATTGTATAAGTTCCGCCTTCAACTGTAAAGGGAATCGTCACTGTACCATCCGGATAAGGCGGAGCATCGCCTGCATCGTCATGACCAACCGGACTGACACTGACATACTGACCGCCCGAAGCTGTCGTATCATTGTACTTAATCATAGGATCAGTAACGCTGCCTGTTTCCGCCTCGATCCATACGGATTCCGAAGGAACAGGCGGAGTGACACGATACAGGCGAATCTCATCGATCAAGATGTGACTTTCCACGCCGGAACCGGCTCTCTCAAGTCCTATTGTAATTGACTGGACATTCGCCAGGTCTACGCTGAACTCTGAGAGACCGATATTCCACTGCCACCACAGCGGCCGGGTCACGTTGAGTTGATCACCATTGTAGTACACTTTCTGGGAATTGTTGAGCTTAATATAGAGCTTGTCCGCAGAGTTGCCCACATTGCCATAGAACCACAGAACCAGCGCTTCCGGAGAGCCTTTTGTCCAGTCGCTGCCAACCTTAAGATTTGTTGTATTAACGAAAACTTCTGACTTCGACTGATTGCTGATGTTGTAATAAAGAGGCGCTGATTGTTCGCTGTTGTCGTAAGTGATATCTCCCTCGCAGAAAGGCTCATATTCATTGCCCATTCGTGAGCCGCCGTAAGTGGTATCAGTAAGTCCGTCGATCCAGGTATCCCAGACAGTATAAGGCTGGATATCGTTGTAGTCTTCGAAGTCGTCGACAGTGACATAATCTTCTGTGGAAAAGCTCCAAATGTCACCTTCCCATGAATCGGGAACTTCAGCGTTATTAACCTCATCTACGCGCCAGTAGTAAGTTTGGCCGAGCGCAAGAGTCGGCGAATAACTTTTGTCGCTTACTGAAAAGACAGGAGCGTTGCCGTCTATCACCATCTGCTCATTAGAGCTGATATAGACCTTGTGCTGAGAAGCTTCT
>JARRRJ010000196.1:0-7900 GCA_037380865.1 Sedimentisphaerales bacterium | reverse complement strand
TTTCGAAGTGTGTTGATACATATCTGCAATGGACACCAGTGCTGATTGAGATTTCCGAGAATATGCCTGATAATATGGTCATGAGAAGTCTTTCTGTAGCGAACGACGGAGCCAGAAGTGCGGTCAAAAGGAATACCGACCCGAACAAGCCTTTGACTATCCTGATACCGCAACGGAAGATGACGGCGGAGCTGGTCAGCAGCGGGACGGAGACGTTTTATACGGCGGTGCAGGATTATCAGAAGAAGCTCAAGTCCTCCGAATCCCTTCAGTCTGAGCTTAAAACCCTTACATACACTATGCAGGCCAGGACAGCAGACAACCCGGTGGATTCTTCCACGATGAGCTTTGTTTTTCAGAGGCAGAAACAGTAATTATGAATTGGATTAGTGGAAAATATGTTAAGACGGCTGCGGCAATCTGGGGAATTTCTCTGGCCGTATTTGTGCTTGCGTTTCTGTTCGTGATTAAGCCGCAGATGAATGAAAAGAAAACGCTCCAGACCAAATACCAGAAAATCAAAGATGAAGCTGAGACTGCAAGGCGCGATGCTCAGGATTCAACCAGACGCGACCTTCAGGAGCAGATCGACGCGATGAAATCGCAATTAGACAGGTTTGTTATGGTGTCGAAGGACGACATTCAGGACCTCGCGACAATTGTCGTGGATATGTCCAAGGGGATCGGGCTCGAAGCGTTTAATATCGATCCGTGGAGCGGCGGCGAAATTCCTGCCTTCAGCGAATGCAAATCTGTGTTCGGGCAGTCTATAGATGTGACTTTTAACGCGAGCTTCGATGAGTTTGCAAAGTTTCTAAATATGCTTGAAAGGTATAAGTCGGTTGTATTTGTCGATACTTTCTCAATAACCAAATCGAGCGAGGAAAACGCGAAACATAAAGTTGAGATGAACCTTGCGGTCCTGGTCGAGAAGCCGACTACGGCGAGAGGCGGCAGAAGCTGAACTTTCGTTGAGACATTTCCTGCAGGTGATGGAAGAGTTGAATTTAATAAAGGACTTTAGAATTGTAACGCACTATGAATTTTGTCCCTGGTGAGCAAAATGATTCGGGTTGTATTACGGACCCGCAACAGAAACATATGAAAACTGTAGCGATAGCAAATCAAAAGGGCGGCTGCGGCAAGACAACTACGGCTGTTAATCTTGCCTCGGCTTTTGCCGTGCTGGGCAAAAAGGTGCTTTTAATCGACCTTGACCCACAGGCGCACGCTACACTTGGATTGGGCTGTGACCCGGAGGCTATGGAAAGGACTGCGTATAATCTTTTTGTCGATTTCGATATTCCTGTTTCAGGAATGACGGCGGACAGCAATATGGATGGCCTTACTATTTTGCCAAGCAATGTTCTGCTTTCGGGAGTTGAGCTTGAGCTTGCGTCCCAGGAGAACAGGGAATATGTGCTGCAAAAAAGACTTCAGGAGATAAACGGCACATTCGATTTGTGTTTGATTGACTGCTCGCCTTCGCTGAGCCTTTTAACTGTAAACGCGCTTGTTGCGAGCGACCAGGTGATTATTCCCGTGCAGACGCATTACTACGCGCTTGAGGGCCTGCGGCAGTTGCTCGAGACTATCGATATTGTACAGAGACGTTTCAACGAAAATCTCGAAATCCTCGGATTACTGTTGACTTTTGTGGAAAGCAGGACGAAACTAAGCAGGCAGGTACAGAAACAAATGAGAGAATATTTCGGTGATTTGGTTTTCGATACGGTTATACACAAGGATGTTAGGCTGGCGGAAGCTCCGAGTGCTCATGAGTCGGTATTTATTTATGCGCCGGATTCCACCGGCGCTTACGAGCATAAGATTCTCGCCGAAGAGATAGGCAGGGACAATGGATAAGAAGAGCAGGACTGGATTGCAGAGCAAGATATCGCATATTTTCGCGGGAGTTCCTATCCCGAGGAAAAGAAAGCATCTGTTTGATTCTTCGGAACAAAAGAAAGATGAATCGCCTGCGTTGCTTAATCCGCAGGAAGACGAATTTGCAGGTGAGAACTCTGCAGTTGAGCAGGCAGAAACCGAGCCGCAAATGGAACAGTCTGTGCGGGAAGAAACAGGTGCAAAAGAATCTCTCGCTGAAGAATCGAGGGAAGTGAGTTCACAGGATCTTCAGGCACAGATCGAAGAGAAAGAAATCGAGCCTGAGATATCGGAAGGCGAAGAGGAATTTTCCGTGCATGCGGAGCAGGATGAGGAGTTTTCCGAAGAGCAGTTTACCGCGGTTGAGGATTCTGAACCCGAACTTGAGTCTCGCCAACATTCAGTAGAGAAAAGCGATGTTGAACAAGAGAGCATCGACGTTTCGCAATTACAGTCTCAGGCTGAGAGCGTCGGAGAAGACGTTTCGTTCGAGAAGCTTCTAAGTCCCCATCCTCGCACGCGTCGCGAGCCTGAAGTCACCATGCCTGCGACGCCGGAACCGAAGGCTGATAAAGCGACAACAAACGATATTCCGGCGCCTCCTGTGAAGGAGCCGACAGTCGAAAAGCCTTTACCGGGAGCGAGTCAAAAGCAGCAGTCTGCCGAGAGCCAAGGTTCACCTGATATGCAGAATCTGTTGATTGGCAAAATTCCCGGAAGGCAGGCTGTCAAAAAGACTGACTTTAGAACTCCTCGAAAAATATCTGCCAAACCTGCGGCAAGAAAACTTAAATCTAAATCAGATGCGGATCAAGCCAGGCAAAAGGCAATGCTGGCTTTAGCTATTATTCTTGCGATTGTCCTGGTCCTTGTGCTTGGTAAAAACAATATTTCCTCTTTCCTCGGCTCGGGTAGTTCCGGAGTCGTCGAGCAGGCCGGGCCTGTGACAACTGTCACGAGGAACGTGAGGAACGTGAAAATTGACTGGCCTGAGCCTCCTGTCTATCCTGATAGCATTCGTGACCCGATGAGTCTGGAAAAGACAGTTGCTGCCGCACAAACCAACGATAATACGCGAAGTTTTATCGTGAAGGGAATTTCTTACGTGGACGGACGGTATCTCGTGCTGGTCGATACTGATTTGTTGACGGTGGGTGATGAAGTACATGGAGCAAGAATAACAAAGATCACAGAGAATTCCGTTGAGTTCGAGGTCGAATCCACAGGACCAGGAGACCAGACCTCTGACCGCAATTGAGAAGAAGATGCTCCAAAATGTCACTTTGAATTATCGCGACGTGCCGATTGACGATATTCTCAGAGCGATTTCCGAGCAGGTCGATTTAAATATTGTTAAAAGTCCTGAAATCACGAAAACTGTCACTGTTTCAGTGACGAATGTCCCCCTTGGTGAAGCTCTGAACCAGATTCTCACAGCATACGATTGCGGCTACGTAGCGAGCGAGAACATAATCCGGATAGTTCCCGCTTCCCAGCTGACCCAGGAAACGGAACGAACTGTAAGCAAAATTTACCGGATATGGTATGCAAACATAAAGGATGTCGAGCAGGCGTTAACGAAAATAATCTCCAACCGCGGCAAGATTGCTGCAAGCGTTGGGACAAGCAATATTATTGTCACTGACGTCGAAAGCAAAATAAAAGCAATTGACGAATTCCTGAAGGAGATTGACCGACCGACTCCTTTGATAATGGTTGAGGTCAGAATATATGATATCAAGAACTCAAACGCTCTCGATATAGGAGTTGAGTGGAACGCCGCAAGGAATACAGGTTACGGTACGCAGGCAGCCGGAGGCCCTATAACTGGTTTTTCCAACAGTAATCCTTTTATCGATGGTACCTTCGAAAGCACAACTTCGAAAGTGGGTTCAACAGGCATTCTTGACTGGGGTATAATAACCGACAATGTAAATTTAGATGTCCTCTTCACCGCGATACAGCAGCAGGATTCTGCGAAGCTGCTCGCAAACCCGAGAATCATGGTTCTGGACAATGAAACAGCTTCCTTTAAGGCTGTCGAGGAGATTCCGTATCAGCAGCTTCAGCAGGGCGGCTATCAGAGTTTCGGCACGACTGAGTTCAAGGAAGTCGGCGTCGAGCTTCAGGTAACTCCTCACCTGGCTAAAGACGATATGGTAAGACTTCACATTCTGCCTATCTTCAGCGTACAGGTTGCTGATGTTGAGATAACTACGATCGGGACAGGCGGCGCAACGATTACCAGCCCGCAGCCTGTTGTGGATAAGCGTGAAGCTGACACGGTGGCAATGGTGAAAAGCGGCCAGACAGTTGTAATCGGAGGTCTCCAGAAGCAGACTGTCAATCAGCTGGTTACAAAGGTTCCGTTACTTGGTGACATTCCGTTCCTGGGCTGGATATTTACCTTCGAAGGCGAGGAAAATGTCAACAGCGAGCTGGTGGTCTTTATTACGCCGAAGCTTGTGGAGCAGCCGGAACTAACTGAAAGAGAGAAACTGTATCTCCAGGGGACAAACATGGAACCTCCGATATCACCGAGAACTAACCTCGACCCGGTTACCGGTGAATTAAATATCAAGGGTAAATAGCGAAAGAGAATTATTACCTGCCTGTGTTCAGGCACGGCAGGTACTTTTAATGAAATAATGTGAAGTAGAGAATCCGGCTGCTGTAAAATTCCGTTTTTTCAAAGGCTGGATTCCCTTACTTCGCAAAAAATGTTTTTGAGAACAGCCGTTTTTGATTGGTTAAGGAAATTGATTTCATTTAGAGTGGAAGGGGTGCTTTGTTATGGCAGAAATAAGAGATATTTTGGTAGAAGCCGTCAATAGAGAAGCCAGCGACGTTCATATTAACGTTGGCTTGAAACCGATTATTCGAGTAAATACCGAGCTGATCGAAACGGATTTTCCAGTTGTTACAAATGATGATGCAAAAGAGATAGTCTTGTCGCTCGTCGGGCAGGAGAGATTCGACAAGTTTGAGAAAAGAAGAGACCTTGATTTCTCGACGAGCATATCCGAACCGGACCAGAGATTTCGTGTAAACGCACACTATCAGCGAGACACTGTCGCAATTTCCTTCAGATTGATTTCCGATCGCATCCCTTCGATAGAGGAGCTGAATCTTCCTGAGAAGATGAAAGACTTCGCTGATTTGCCCAGAGGACTCGTTCTGGTTACAGGTCATACAGGCGCAGGCAAAAGTACTACGCTTGCTTCAACTATAGGACTGATTAATCAGAAATATAGAAAACGCATTATTACGATTGAGGATCCTATCGAGTACTGGCTTACCAATGATCAGTGTATGATAGAGCAGCGTGAAGTCGGCTCCGACTGTCCTGATTTCGCTACCGGTTTGAGACATATTCTTCGTCAGGACCCGGATATTATTATGGTTGGTGAAATGCGCGACCTCGAAACCACGAGCTTTACGCTTACAGCCGCTGAAACGGGCCATCTTGTTTTCAGCACACTGCACACTGTAAACGCTTCTCAGTCTATCGAGCGCGTAATCGATATTTATCCCGCAAACCAGCAGACCCAGGCTCGCACAATGCTCGCCAACGCCTTGCAGGCTGTGGTTTCGCAGACTTTGTTCAGGCGCGTTGATAAACCGGGAATGGTTCCCAGCACAGAAATACTCTTGTGCACTTCCGCCGTGAGAAACTGTATTCGTGAAAACAGGATATACGAAATTCCGAACATTATAGAAACCTCACGCCGCTTCGGAATGCACATGATGGATAATAGCATTGCCGAACTGGCTTCCAAGGGTTATATCGACAGGGAGGAAGCTATCCTCAGATCAAGCAACCGCGGCAAGATGGAAAAACTACTGCGCCTCGCTCAAACTTCTTAACTAATACAAACCTATTACCTTGTTAAATTGTAGGGTGGGGTTCTACCCCACCTTTTTCATGTTACAATTTGGTGGATCAAGCCCCACTATTGATACTTCGCTTTTATTTTAAAATAATTGTCACTTCATTTTTTTGTAAGCTCCGTTTTTTCAATGTAAAATCCTCATTCGTAACTGGTCCTTTTCTTCATTGACATTTTTTACAAACATTTTACAAAAGGATCTGGGTATTGAACGTCTATAATATATAAAGAGTGTTCGTTCTTGGATTCATATTTAAGGAGCAGAAAAATGACAGCGTCGGGAAAAAGATTAGTAGAATGTATCGTAATTTTATTTTCTTCACTTACAGTTCAGGCACAAGCGCAACTAAGTCATATAGAATTGCGGCCTTTTTCTTCTAACGTTATTATGCCCCAGAGCAGGGCGCGTGCATTTGCGCCGGAGAGAAGAGGCGAAGTCGAGATAACAAACGTGAGCGCGCTTGTTGACATACTGGAAAACACCGCAACCACTACGATAGAGATTCAGCTTCATAACGCATCGAGCCGCAGGCAGGAAGCGGAGTTGATTTTTCCGGTCCCAGACGGCGCGGTGGTGCGCGGCTTTGCCTATGATGGGCCGGGCAGAATGATTATGGCGCAGGTCCTGCCCAAAGATGAAGCCAGAAGAATCTACGACAGGCTTGTCACCAAAATTCGCGACCCTGCGCTGGTGGAGTTTATCGGGTACAACCTGATTCGCTCGAGTGTTTTTCCGGTAGACGCGGGAAGCAATCAGAAAGTGCGATTGACTTATGAAAACCTTCTTGAAGTCGATGGCAATCGCGTGGATTATTTTCTGCCGCGTACCGAATCGCTTGAATATAATGTTCCGTGGGAGATAAAGGTTGAGATTAAGTCGAAGCGCCGCATATCGACTGTTTATTCGCCAACTCATAATCTTATCGGCTTGAAAAAAGTCAATCTTGAGAATATGGAAGAGCAGAATGGTCCGATTGTCATCACAGCTCACACGGAAAAAGGAGCTAATGTCCCCGGACCTTTCAGGCTTTCTTATTTGCTTGAGCAAGACGGCGTGACTGCTTCGATGTTTGCTTATCCCGATGAAAAAGTCGGAGGGGGATATTTTCTGTTGCTCGCCGGACTTCCTTCTGACGTGCTGAATACCAAAGAAACACCTGCAATAAAGAGGGAAGTGACACTGGTGATTGACCACTCGGGGAGTATGAGAAACGAGAAAATCCAGCAGGTTAAGGAAGCTGCGTTGCAGATTATCGCAGGGCTGAAAATGGGTGAAGCATTTAATGTTATTATTTACAGCAATACAGTTGAGAAATTCGCGAAAAAACCTGTAATAAAGACGAGGGAAACAGAAAAAGCCGCTCAAGCATATATAGAAGGAATCACAACTTCGGGAGGCACGAATATTCACGATGCGCTCGCCGAGGCTCTGAGCCAGGAGCCGGCTGAAGATATGCTTCCGATAGTACTGTTCTTGACTGATGGTTTGCCTACAATAGGCAAGACTTCTGAGCTTGCTATTCGCGAGGTAGTGACAAAATCGAATCCATATAAGAGACGCGTGTTCACTTTCGGAGTAGGTTTCGATGTCAACGCGCCTTTACTTGAAAAAATCGCCGCTGAATCAAGAGCGAGAGCTGAATTTGTTTTGCCCAAAGAAGATGTCGAAGTGAAGGTCAGCAAGGTGTTCGACAGGCTGACAGGTCCTGTCATCGCTGATCCCGAGCTTGATGTTGTCGAAGAGGATGGCGGCTACGCGATAGGCAGAACACGTGACATTATTCCCAACAAGCTGCCCGATATGTTCGAGGGTGACCAGCTTGTTTTGCTTGGTCAGTATGTCGGACAAAAACCAATTACTTTCAGAATAAGGGGAAATTATCTTGGAAGAGAAAGAACATTCAAGTTCACATTTAATTTCGATAAAGCAAATGTAAAGAACGGTTTCGTGCCGCGCTTATGGGCCAGTAGAAAAATCGCTGAGCTCATTGATGATGTTCGCCAGATAGGCGCCGACTCGAATGTCGACAGGAATAATCCGAAGATCAAAGAGCTTGTTGACGAAATTGTTCGTCTCTCCACAGAGTTTGGAATATTGACTGAATACACCGCTTTTCTTGCAA
>JARRRJ010000195.1:0-4802 GCA_037380865.1 Sedimentisphaerales bacterium | reverse complement strand
GTTAAATCGTGAGTCCTTTTTTTATTGGCAAAAGGGCGTTTTGTACATCACTTTATACATCACGTTTTTAGCTCAAAAAAGGACTTCTTAAAAATAACATATTATTTTAGGAGTCTTTATCATGGGATAACGTACAATATTTTTCGCACATTAATTATCGGGCAAAACAGAAAAATCCTCAATCTGGTCGATACAGGATTGTTAACAAAAACTTTAAGAACCAGATTGGAGGATTTAGCATGACGCTAAAACAAGAATCGACGGAATCGGAAAAAAACTTGAATAATGTGATTAAAATAGATCCCAGACAGATTCAGAACCACTTGGATCAGATGGTCCGCGGGACGGTTGAAGAAACGCTGAATTCCATGCTGGATGCCGAAGCCGATCAGCTTTGCAATGCGGACAGGTATCAACGCAGCCAGGCCCGCAAGGACACACGTGCCGGTTATTATCAGCGTAAGCTTCACACGAAAGCCGGCCAGGTGAATCTGAAGGTGCCGAAACTGCGAAAGACTACTTTCGAGACGGCCATCATCGAACGCTATCGCCGCCGGGAAAGTTCAATCGAGGAAGCCCTGATTGAGATGTATCTGGCAGGTGTTTCGGTCCGACGGGTGGAAGATATTACCGAAGCACTGTGGGGCACTCGTGTCAGTCCCTCGACAATCAGCGAACTAAATAAGAAGGTGTACAAGCATATTGAGATATGGCGGAACCGTCCGCTTGAAACGACCTATCCGTACGTGTATCTGGATGGGATTGTGCTCAAGCGAAGCTGGGCCGGAGAGGTCCGCAATGTATCGGTCTTAGTAGCCATAGGCGTCAATGAGGACGGATTTCGGGAGGTTCTGGGCGTTTGTGAGGGTGCAAAGGAAGATGAAAAGGGCTGGAGTGATTTCCTATCGAATCTCAAGCAGCGGGGCTTGCGTGGGATTCGATTGATCGTTTCGGACAAATGCCTGGGGCTGGTTGAATCGGCAGCTCGGTATTTTCCACAGGCGGCCTGGCAACGGTGCTGTGTGCATTGGTATCGCAACATCTTTTCGCATGTACCGAACTCGAAGGTCAAGGAGGTGGCGGCGATGCTCAAAGCGATTCATGCGCAGGAAGATCGCCCGGCAGCAGAGCAGAAGGCTCAGTTCGTCATGGAGAAGTTGCAGTCAATGAAGCTTCGTAAAGCTGCCGAGATGGTTGCTGATGGTGTGGCTGAGACCATGAGTTATTATGCGTTTCCTCGGGTTCACTGGCGACAGTTGCGAACGAACAATCCTATGGAGCGGATCATGCGTGAGATTCGTCGGCGTACTCGTGTGGTAGGCAGCTTTCCGGATGGTCATTCGGCGTTGATGTTGGCTGCAGCCAGACTGAGACATATTGCGGGCAGCAAGTGGGGTTTGCGACGCTATATGAATATGGAACATTTGCGGTTGCAGGACAAAGAGATAGTAGTGGCCAGCGCCTAAGGCCCGATAACTCGCGACCCCCTTAAGGGGGTCATGGGAAGGATTATGGATAACCAGATTGAGACAGATAAGAAAATGTGCGAAAGATTCTTGACACTACCGGAATAAGCGTGATTTAGTAAGTTCGCAGGAGCTTGAGTGTGTCATTGGGCGCTTCAAATTAGGGCGCTATGGGCGCTTTCAAAATAGGTCGGTTAGTTTTCCTTTCATATACCTTTAATCTGCTTGTAGTTCAAGCAGATTCCTTCCAAATTATGTATATTCATCGTTCTGTTTTTGACTGAACGAGGTCTGTATCGCTCGGACCGGCGGCGGAGCGAGAATGGGCCCCCAACAAGCTCGTCGGAGCCTCGCCGCCGCAAGCCGAGCGGGGCAGACCGGCTCGATACTATTTTGGATTACTCTTTTTACGAGTATTGTCATTGCTGTCCTCGTCTTTTTTAGCCTTATCTTCCTTAGTATCGCTTTCACCGGCTCTGTTTTTGAGCCGATAGCTTCGGCCGGTAATGGTAATTATCTCGGCGTGATGAAGGAACCTGTCCAGGATCGCCGTGGCCGAAGGAACATCACCGAGCAGTTTTCCCCAGTCTTCCAAAGGCCTGTTTGAAGTCATTATCGTCGGTTTTGTTTCGTACCGCCGCATGATTATTTCAAACAGGTATTCACCGGAACGTTTGGGTAGCTGCTTGATTCCCATATCATCAATGATCAGAAGATCCGGCTTAAGATATTTGGCCATTACGTTCTCCTGGCCGGCGAATGCTTCATCCTGCAAAAAGTCTCGTATAGCATCGAAGATTGAGCGATATCGAACTGTAAAGCCGCTTTTGATGGCATGGTATCCAACTGCCTGAACCAAATGACTTTTGCCGGTACCTGGCGGCCCTAAAAACAGGCAGTCCCGGCATTCACGGATAAACCGGCAAGTTGCTAAATCGTATATCTGCTTCTTTTTGATCGATGGATTGAACTGCCAGTCGAAATCCTCAAGGGTCTTTAGCTCCCTGAACATCGCAGCTTTGATCCGCCGTTTGATCTGACGTTCTTTCCGTACGAGCAGCTCATCCTGCAGTACCAGTTCGAGGAACTCTCCGTGATTCAAACTATTACCTGCGGCCTCCTGTAGACGTACCTCAAGTGACTGTGCCATACCCGAGAGCCGTAAATCCTTTAATGCTGTTCGCAATGCCTCATTCATAATACTCTATCTCCTTAAATACAAAAACCCTTTGTTTTTACCTGATGGATTCCTTCACTATTGCTTGATAATCAGACATGCTCCGAATGATCGGATGCTCATCTATAAACTCCAGTTCCTGCTGTTTACAGCCTCCTTTCTGGATCAATCCTTTTATTGTCTTAAGCCGAAACGCCTCATGTGTAAGAGCGATCTCGCAGGCCTTGTCTATGCTGTTGCTGTCATACTGATTAACAAGATTCAAAAACCCTACAAGAACACGTATACCCTGGATTCCCCTTGCTTTAAGCATTGCCTGAGCCCATTGGTCTGCATTGATTCCGATCAGAGAAGCTCTCTGAAGCAGCCATACAGTGCCTTTTTCAATCTTTGATCTTTTGTGTGAATGAATGTGCTGCTGCAATGTCTGGAATTTACCCGGTTCAACCTGGACATGAACAATAATCTGTTCCATCCGGCAATTGAAGATCCGAACAAGATGGCCGTCCCATCGTGCCCAGACTTCTCTGCCGGTATATTCCGGCGGCACCGAATAATAAGATTTTTGAACCTCAATATGACCATCGCGATGGACAGAACGTTTGGCTTCAGTAAAGCATGGGAATCTGCCGGCAGGAAGAGGCAGCAGGCAGGATTTTTCTTCTTCTCTGAACAGCTTGCTTACCTGTTTGCGGGTGGTGCCGTGAATACGCGTATCTGCTATGCGTGTCTCCCAGTTGAGCAGATGCTGGTTCTGCTCCTGCAGGCTGCAGAATGTATGGCCCTTTAGAGCGTTATCTTTTACATATCCTATGCCCCGTTCTATTTTGCCTTTGTGACGAGGTGTATAAGGCTTTGTGGGCAGAATCACGGTGCCGTAATGTTCGTAGAACGATTGGATTTTAGGATGGATATCCGGATCATACCAGTCGGCATTCTTTACCGCAGCCTTGAGATTATCGATGATCAGGGTCTTTGGAGCACCGCCGAAATACCAGAAGGCATTTTCGAGACAGCGAATGAAGTTGTCGGTGGTCTGACGATAAATTGCTTCACTGTATCCCTTGCGAGAGAAACTCAGGACAATCCGAAAGACATGAGGACGCTTACGTTTGCTATCGGGCCTGACAACAGGCGCGCCCGTTCCGAAATCTATCTGAGCCTGCTCGCCTGGCATACATTCCATCCGACGAAATGGTATCGGCCTATCATCTCCCAGGCGTTTGACGAATCTGCGAACGCTGTAGTAGCTGCCCTTAAATCCATACTCATCTCTGAGGTCCTGATAGATTCGCTGACAGGATAGCCCGCCATGCAATTTGTCTTCAACGACCTTTCGATAGGGTTCACATTGACTGTCCGGTCCGCGTTTTTGTGTGTCATTACCAACGGACCCGATGGGCGCATTGGATGGTTTTATGCCCTCCGACCCGGTGGGCGCGTTAGTGGCTGGTTTTGAGTCTGCTTGCCAGATATGAACATACCTGGCTACCGTTTCACGGTCGATGCCGAGCTCTCGGGCGATACGCCGGTTAGACCAGCCACGTTGTTTTAATGTCCATATTGCGTTTACCATAGCCATTTTGAGTTGATTTGACATGAGTGCTCTCCTTAAATCCCGTTATTGTCGGGATTGGAGAGTATCTAATGCAAATCTTACTACTCTCAAAGTGGCTGGTTTTGAACGCGCCCATCGTGGCTGGGTTTAAGCGCCCCTTGACAGCCAGTGTCACTTACTTATTGACGTAGTGCATTGAATCCGATATACGCCCGATAATTTTTTTCAAAATTCCTCTTTGGCCTAAAAACTCACATTTATTCGGACATGATTTGGTAAAATTGGGATTTGTAGTGTCAAAATGGTAAGTGCGCCGAGCTAAGCTGTTGTGAATCAGCTGGACAATCCAGCCTGGTTAAAGGTTAGCCACCGGGCCAGAACTGAACTTGATGTATATTGAGGTAACGAGATATGCAAAGCTCAAGGAAAGGCGAATGGTCAGCCATAACGCAAGTGAAGGTTATTAGCCCCGAAATTTGTCTTGTTGTATTGGGCCAAGGGTTTTACCATCCTGAAGCCAGCATCGCAGCACACGATAAAGGCAAGTGTGTTAGCGGCGTGCCGGGGTCGCAGACCATAGCGGGTCATTCAACGGTTCACA
>JARRRJ010000194.1:0-7555 GCA_037380865.1 Sedimentisphaerales bacterium | reverse complement strand
CCCTGCCTGCTCCTGTCACTACAGCGATTTTGTCGTTAAGCTTGCCTGCCATTGCAGATTATCTTCCCCGTCTGCCTCGAGGTGTCGTTATAGTCTGGCCTGTAGTATCTGTGTTAGGTGTCATGGTATCGTAGGAAGTTTCTTCTTCCTGCAGGTTTTCCAATTCCGCCTGCACGTCACTGAATCTCTGCTGCCTGGCAACCAGGAGACCATCTATCGCTGCTATAGTTTTTTCGGCTTTTTCCTGCTCTGCAATCGGCTTGAGCGAGCTAATCTCGGAGGTGACCATATCGTTCATAGTATTCATAAAGTCAATTCGGCCCCTGATGTTTTCGACACCTGCATTCAGCCATATATCTAACTCGCTCTGTGTCTCAGGATCGTACTTGCTTTCCTGCTGTGCCGCTGTATCCGTATTTATGTTCGTTTGTGTTTCCGTCGGAATAGTTGTGGTTGTGCCCCTTCTGCTTCTCGTCGTGGTTCTTCCAGTGGTCGTTCTGCCGCCCCTTCGCGAGGTTGTGGTCGTCCCCCTGTTTTGTCTTTCCTGTAAATCTATCTGGTCGTTAACTTCTCTCATAATCTTAGCCAGCCGCTCTCTTCTTGTCATCAGAAGATTGTCTGCCGCTTCGGAAGTCTTTTTTGCTCCTTCTGCGTCGGCGGTTTTCTTTATGAATTCGAGTTCAGCCTGGTACTGCATTCTGATTGCACTGACCAAACGCGGCCTGTTATCTTCCTGGGTTCTCTGCCATTGACGCATTCCCAGGCGGCTGTTATCAGCTACGTCTGCGACTTCTTTCTCCAGGCCAGGATACTTCTGCATCCTTGCTTTGACTTCGTTCGGGTCCAGGCTTACGTCAACTGGCTCCTGTTCTGTGACTTGTGTGTTTGCGAAATCTGTATTGACAGGCTGGTCGGGATAAATCGGTTCGGCAGGCACATCAGGTTCTTGCATCATTCCTCTTCGGCCAGTCATATTGTTGCCCTGAAAATTGTTTCCTCCCCGGCGCGATCCTCTGCGATTACCTGGCATTCCAGCACTTGCGTTTCCGGGCTGGGGTGGGGTTGCGCCAGCTTGTATAAGAGAATTGCTAATGGTCGTCAGCCCGATCCTTTGGGCGATGGACAACGCGTTTTCACCGTCGTTATTCATGATATCTTTGTTCGCGCCATTGTTAATGAGATAATCCACAGCATATGACCTTCCGGATTGTACGGCCAGGCAAAGAGGCGTTTGCCCTGAGTGGTCTTGCGCATCTATATCAGCATGATTCTCGATAAGGAGTAATCCAATATTATCCTTGCCAAACATTACTGCAGCGTGAAGTGCCGTCCAGCCCAAGTCATTTATGCTCGCATTGACATCGAATCCATTAGAAATTGCTGTTCGTACCTGCTCAATATTTCCATCTGCAATAGCTTGAAGGATAGGATTAGCCGGCTGAATTTGCGCGGCCAGACAAGTGGAAATAATTGAACAAGAAAATGTGACTGCAACCAGCGCGGAAATCAATCGACGTTTCACGATATGTCCTCCTGAAATTAGTTTTCCTGATTCTTAAAAAACCTCAATTAACAATACTAATACAACGTATTATTATATAATATCTCCTTGTTTTTCTTAACAAGAAAATTCTTCTTAAATTATTTCCTGAAAGTGAACGTCATTTCAGATTTCTTCGGCAAAGGCCAGACCGAGCCTTTCCAGAATCCCGTCAAACTCGTCCAGAGAATAGAATTCGATGATTATTTTCCCTTTTTGCCCATTCTTCCTGGTTTCAATATTAACCTTTGTGGCAAGCTGGCTCGCAAGCCTCTTTTCCAGGTCCACGATGTGAGGAGCTTTTATGCGCGTTCTCTGTCTTTCCTGGCCTGTGCTCGTAAGGTACCTTCTGACCAGTTTCTCCACCTCGCGGACGCTGAGACGCCCTGCCATTGCACGATTTGCCAATTTGCGGCGGAGATCATCTGTCGGCAATGCTAAAATGGCTCGCGCGTGTCCCATACTGAGTTTCTTTTCCGCTAACATATCTTTAATCTCTTGCGGTAAGTCCAGCAGTCTCAAGTAGTTAGCAACTACCGACCGGTCCTCGCCGAGTCTTTCGGCAGCCTGGGCCTGTGTGAGGGAAAAGGCATTGACGTACTCGCGATACGCCCTGGCACGCTCTATCGGGTTCAAATCTACCCGATGGATGTTCTCGATCAGGGACCATTCGTGCATCTGCTCGTCGCTTGCTTTTCGCACCAAAGCAGGGATTTTCCGAAGAGAAGCTATCTGTGAAGCTCGAAATCTGCGCTCGCCCGCGATCAGTTCATATCCCTGTCCCGCCGGTCTTACTATTATGGGCTGAATAACGCCGTTTGACTTGATTGAATTAGCGAGGTCATTCAGCTCCTCTTCGTTGAAAACTGTTCTTGCCTGGTAAGGATTCACTCTTATTTTATCTACTTCGATTTCGCGAAGAGAAGCGCCTAACTCCTTTTCCGAAGGGAGCTTAGGTTGCAGATGGCCTTCCGGCAAGGATTCGTTCTTATCTGTTGATAAAGAGGTTATAGGACCTAACAATGACTCAAGCCCCCTGCCCAGATGGCGAGGCTTCTCTCTTTTTGCTTCTATCATAAATCGCTCCATCAATAAAAATAATTTTTCTGTATAAATTCTTTAACAAAAGTTATTGCATTATCAGACTAATTTATATTTCGGACTATTTAACGGAATATCTGCAAATTTACCAGTTAAAGCGGAAAAGAAACTCAGTATGGGACACGCGCGAGCCATTTTAGCATTGCCGACAGATGATCTCCGCCGCAAATTGAAATATAACGTCGTACCTGGCATCATGTCCTCAAGGTTCGATGCAACAGACTGACATAAAGAGCTCGGACTTTAGTGATGGCAGGACAGTTAAGTCATCACAGTAAGAAGAAGATTATGCTTAGGCAGATGGTCTGATTAGGGACGTCCAAAAATGTTTCACGTGAAACATTTCCGGTTCAAGAACAGGAAATGCTATTCTGGAAAGAAGAATGCACTTGAGCAACATCAACTGTAAGGCTGATACTAATTTCCGTACGTGTTACATCATCAATGTTTTTATGGCAAACGCATCGGTTGTATTTTCCGCGGCAGGGCTGTCAAATCACAGAACATTTCCTGAGATTGGAACAAGTCTTGCCGAACCGAACATTTCTGAATCTCTTCTGCCATCGATTTTTACAGATATCTCACACGATTATATGGCCGCCAAACTGTTTCCTGAATCTTCGGAACTTGACGGATCGCAGGCATGATCCTGTTCGTGATATATTGGCAAGGCGCCTATGCCGCGAAATGTTGATAGCATTATATTTTGGAGAAAATTCACATCGCAATATGTGTGAGAGGGCGATGACTCAGCAGATCCGAGGTCAAGCCCCAATTGCCCGGAAGGGGAGGAGAGCTTAAAGCTCCCTGGTGCACATTGCGAAATCAAGCCCGACAACTGAGCCGCTCACCTGTTGAGGCCGGCCTCCTATTCATTGCGTCCAGCCAGCTAGTGAGAATGACCCAAACCTTGCCTCAGCCTGTAGATAAAATTGAAACGTCTATTAGTTTAACTTTATTGCTGCTACAATATGTATGTTATATACCTACCGAACTTTTGCCAAGAATAAATTATTGAAACTGAAATTCTTACGTTGCCTTTTCAGGTAATAAGCTTAGAATGATTGAAATCCCGATTCGTAGTATTTTATAGCAGGGTAACTGAACTTGAAAGAACGGTACCGACAATGTCCGATAAATACAGACAAATACTCATAGCAACAACTAATCCAGGCAAAGTGGCGGAAATACAGAATATACTTGGCGGAGAAATCAGACTTCTGAGTCTCAGCGATTTCGAATCGATTGACGAAATTGAAGAAGACGGCAGCACTTTCGAGGAGAATGCGCGCAAGAAAGCTCTCGGTTATGCAGAAGCTACAGGCTGCTGGACAATCGCAGACGATTCCGGACTCTCGATTGATGCGCTCGATGGCGCGCCGGGAGTAAATTCAGCAAGATTTTCCGGTGAAAAAACGAAGAACGAAGACAGGTCCCTCATAGATCATCGAAATATAGCGAAGGTGCTTGAGCTTCTTAAAAGTGTGTCTGAGGAAAAACGCACTGCGAGGTTTGTCTGCTGCCTGTGCCTGGCAAGTCCCGAGAGAATCATTCTCGAAACGCGGGGAACGCTTGAGGGCGTAATTACTGAAAAGGAAATCGGAACCAACGGATTCGGGTATGACCCGATTATGTACGTGCCGACTTTGAAGAGAACCGTCGCTCAATTGAGCCGGGAAGAGAAGAATGCCATATCACATCGGGGGAAAGCAGTTCGCGAATTGGCTGAGAGAATGAAAGACATCCTGTAATTGTTCCGGCAGGGGGGTGATATTGGGATTCCCTCAATGTGGTAACGCCCTATAATAAGGTTATATTCCAGGCAGATTCTATGAAAAGCTGTTATTGCACTTGAGTTCTAAGGGGAATTTTCTATTTGAAAAGCAGTTTCCGCATTGGTATAATTCTGAATATAATACATGCAGCCTTGTTGACGTGGTTAATAAGGATATCATGATAAATTTGGGAGGATTTGCCATGTATAAGCGAAAGGGTTTTACGCTAATCGAGCTTTTAGTTGTGATAGCGATCATCGCGATCTTAATGGCGATATTATTCCCGGCGCTTAGAGCGGCGAAAGAGCAGGGCAAGCGTTCTGTATGTCTGAGTCATTTGAAGCAGATGTCTCTTGGATGGATGCTTTATGCAGACGACTATGACAGCAAAATCATGTTTGCTGATATATTGAACACCACGGGAACCAATAACTGGTGGGTGCGCTGGCCTTCGGGCGGTGCGGAAAACAGCTCCGATGAGGACTGGCAGGAGGCGATAAGAGCAGGGCAGCTCTATCCCTATTGCAGTGAATATAAACTGTTCCGATGTTCCAATGCACCTAGAAGATATGGCTTGACGTATGCAATAGTCGATTCCATGAACGGCTGGGCCGGACGAAACGGCGCGGGACACGAAAACCTCGTAGAGAGGAACTTGCTCAAGATTAAAAGACCCACAGAGCGAATAGTATTTCTTGACGAAAGCCCGCCGACGAGCGGGTCATGGGGAATCAACTGTGTTGTCGAAGGATGGAATGATCCTGTACCTAAACTTCACAGCAAGGGTACAACATTTGCTTTCGCGGATGGTCACAGCGAGTTCTGGAAATGGAAGGACCCGAGAACTCTGCAAGTATCCGGATACAGCGAGTCAGGCACTATTCAGCACGGAAACGAAGATTTGCATAAAGTTCAGAAGGCCGCATGGGGCAAGCTCCTTTATCCTCCCAGTGCTTCTGATAAATGACAATAATACAGAGCAGCCTTATTCAACTCGCAACGGATACTCTTTTCTTCGATTTGGCGACATGGATCTGCACTTCCGGAGGCTGTATACACCTGATGATATTTACTGTGAAAACATCCAGGCCAGTGCAGGTAAAGTGTTTTGAAAAGCGTGTACGCAACTAGTTACAAGTATCGCAAGCCAGAAGGAGCGCTTTCGCCAGGCCAGATAGCAACAGGAAAACACAAAGAAAGGCCAGATGATGCCGAGTCCCCAGGCGGGAGCGGCGAGTGAATGAAAGATTCCCCACGTACATGCTGACATTATGGCAAGCCTGACTCTTCTCTTCGAAACAAACGATAATAGCTTAAGAATGGGAGCCATGATAAGAGTCTCTACAGGCGGGCTTATCAGTATCATACTCAATCCGACGAAAATGACGGGCCCTTCAAATTCAGGCGCAGTCTCTTCGTTCATTATTCCAAGCAATCCCAAAGTAATTGAAATAGCTAACGATGGTATAAGACTAATTAACCCTGCGCGAAGAACATAGCGGGGTATCGAAACGTTAGTATCAAAAAGGAGCGACAAGAACCGGCCGTATTGAGGTTCTGCCTCGGGCTCTGCCGTGGAATCAGGCTCAGACTCGCATGCTGACTCTGGCTGTATTTCTACGTCTTCTTCGCTATCCACTCTTTGATACCTTAATAAAACTGATACGCGGAAATTCTAAATTCTTACATAGATATTCTCAAGAATATTTTTCTCAAATTTTCTTTCAGGCTTTGATTTCATCTTGAAATTGGCCTTTTCTAAATTTATATAGATAAATCGCCGATAACGGATTCGTGAACAAAGTTTCTGTTTGTCTGTATAGGAATGAGTTCGCAAAAATAAAAGTTTAAACAAATGTGATGAACACACTAAGATTATGTCAGTAAAGGAATTATGGCCAAATCAAGCTCGAAAAAAGCGTTAGTAATTGTCGAATCGCCCGCGAAAGCAAAGACAATAAACAAATATCTGGGCTCGCATTACGAAGTGAAAGCTTCTATGGGTCACGTTCGCGACCTTCCTTCCAAAGGTATCAATGTTGACATTGAGCATGATTTCGAGCCTACCTATGCTGTCATGCCGGGCAAGAATAAGACTGTATCAGCACTGAAAACGACTATGAAGAGCTGTGACGAGCTGTACCTGGCGACAGACCTTGACCGGGAAGGGGAGGCAATTGCATGGCATCTTGCACAGATTCTCAAAATTCCCGAGGAGAGGACCTACCGCGTTATTTTCAATGCAATTACGAAATCAGCGATAACCCAGGCATTTGCGGAGCCTGGAAAGCTCGATATTAATAAGGTAATGGCCCAGCAGGCCAGGCGGATTCTCGATAGAATCGTCGGCTACCAAATAAGTCCTTTGCTCTGGAAGAAAGTGGCCAGGGGATTATCCGCAGGTCGGGTGCAGTCTGTCGCGGTCAAGATGATTGTCGAACGCGAGAGGGAAATACGCGCATTCAACCCTGAGGAATACTGGCTGATTCCCGCTGTTTTCACTACTGATTTGCAGGCGGATTATAAAAAAGAATGGCTCGAGTTCCTCTCGAAACAGACTCAGAATGGCAAAGGTCCCACTCTGGACGAGCAGACAAAGTGGCTTATCGGACACAACGCTTTCAAAAGCGAATTGTACCAGGTTGGCAAAGAGAAGTTCCATGCTTCTGGTAAAGAGCAGGCTCAAAAGGTGTATAATGCACTTCAGGGTGCTCAATTTGTGCTGAATGACGTACAAACCAAGGAATCCGAATCGAGACCGTCGGCGCCGTTCATAACTTCGACACTTCAGCAGGCAGCCGCTAACAGGCTGGGATTCAGTGCGAAAAGCACTATGGCTATCGCGCAGCAGCTTTACGAGGGGATTGATTTGGGCTCGATGGGCTCGCTCGGACTTATCACATACATGAGAACAGACAGCACGCATATTTCTGGCGAAGCTATATCAGATGCGCGAAGACATATCAAGAACAGGTTCGGTGAAAACTATCTGCCTGAGAAACCGAAGTTTTATGCGTCGAAGAAAAATGCACAGCAGGCACACGAGGCGATTCGCCCGACTGACGTTGACATGACACCCGGGGATATTAAGCAGTTCTTAACGAATGAGCAATTTAGAATTTACGACCTTGTTTGGCGC
>JARRRJ010000193.1:0-4832 GCA_037380865.1 Sedimentisphaerales bacterium | reverse complement strand
TGTTTTCGGAAAATAATTTTGTTTTCAATGGTATTGGCTCTCCCCATTCGGGATATTCGTTTTCCTTCGGTTTGAACATAGAAAATAAATCAAAATCTTTTTTGCCTTTGAAAAAAGTAACCTTACCGTTATCGAAATCTATCTGAACGATGTATTTTTTCAAAAATTTCATACCAATGATGCCGTCGAAAGTTCTGTTCTGCTCAGGTATTAATTGATCAAGGTCGCAAACTGCGATCAAGCCGCAATCTTCAAACTTTAAAGGGCCAAGATAGGCAGGGGGCACATCAAGCTCACTAAACATTTCAACTTTGATCTTTTTACCATGAGCTGCTGATGCGCTTTTAGGCCATAAAAAACGCTTACCAAGGCTGTCTCTGAAAGAATCGTCAAAAACAATGTTTGTTGAACCAGTATCGAGAGCAAATTGATATTCCTTGCCCTGGAACCTGACAGGCAGCAAAATATGGTTTGAATCGGCTGGAATTTCAAACTCAGCAAGAACTTCCGGAGATTTGACAGCTTTTATTTGATTCGATTGACAGCCGGAAAGAAATAATCCGCTTGAGACAGTTATTGCCGCGATATACAAATTTATCTTTCTCATTTTTTTCCTCTTTAAAATGAAAACAATTGTTTTGTTCTATCAATCTGTAGCGACGGGTAAAGGTTCTGTTTTTTGTTCGATTTTTTGCTGGAGTTCTTCGAGGTCTTCGGGTGGTACGAACCATTTTGCATCGGGATTGGACGAAGCTTTCTCCAGAGCATCCTTCGCTTCGTCGATTCTTTCAGGCAAATAATCGACAAGAAACTCTGCGTACCAGAACCAGTACCTGTTTCTTTCAGGGAATTCTTCATGTAAATCGTGATAAATCTGTTCTGCCTTTTCATACTCTCCGACTTTTGCAAGGCAATTGGCGAGCCTTGGGCGATATGAAAGGTCGGGACATAAATCGACTGCCTTCTGTGCGGCTTCGACAGCTTCGTCGTATTTTTCCAGCGTTCTTAATACGCCTGCAAAAAAGAACCAGTAATGGCCGTTATCGGGAGAAGCGTCGAGCATGTCTCTCGCGATAACCTCACCCTGTTCGGGAGAAGTCTTTGACAAAAGCTTAAGTTCAAGCAGATTCATATTTTCCTCTGAGACTCTGCGCATTCTTGATAGAGAGCGGGCCTTTTTTAGTGCTTTGGCTGCCTCGTCAAGTTTATTCGAGCGATTCGCCACAAGAAAATTGGCGTACTTAAACCAGCACGACTGACAGCCGCACTTCTCCGTCATCAGCTTGTAGTATGTCTCTGCTTCGTCCACCCTTTGAAGGTTCATCAGCGCATCAGCAAGCCCTCCGTAGAACAAACCATTGGGATCAAGCTCCACTGCTTTTTGGGCCGCCTCCAGCGCTTTTTCATCTTCACCTTTGCTGCGTAAAGCGCTGCTGTAGTGAAACCAGACAAGAGGATTGTTGGGTTCGATAGTCAGAAGGTGTTCTGCAGTTTCTTTTCTTTCATTAGAATCAGCTACAATGAATTTATTGAATAACGCCATGCGATTATTCGGGTCAATTGCCAGAGATGCATTGCATTGCTCCAGCGCTTCTTTTTTTCGCTGTGTTCGTATGAGGAAATTGCCGTACGAGGCATGAGCATATGCATTGTTCGGGTCAAGCTGGAGCGCTTTCTTGTAGTTCGTTTCCGCGATCTCAAGATATTCCTGCTCTGAGATGTTCGGGTCCTTAGCTTTAAGTATCGAGCTTAAAGCCAGCATGAGATGCGCCTGTACAGAATTCGGCCTAATCCTGGTTAAATTTTCTGCGATTTGAAATGACTCTTTTTCATTGTTGCTCATAAGCGCTTCGATAAAATCAATCGCCCTTGAAAAGCCGCGTTCTGCATCAGGAATGTTTTCCAGCTTTGCAGGCGAAGCGAAAGCGGCCTGTCTGAGTCTTTTTCTGTTTATCAATTCTCGTATGGAATATATATTGCAGCCTGCGGCATCATTGCGTGAGCTTAAAGTAATAAGGCCGAATAATTTACTTTTTATCCCGACAATACTTCGTGTTAATATACCTGCAACCGTATCGGAACCGGGGATAAGCATTGGCGAGCCGCTCCAGCCCGGAACTACTTTTTTTGTTCCCTTTAATCTGAGCCCGACAGTCGGGTTGTTTGAGTCCCTGTACACCACAGGAAGAAGTTCCGTTTCAATTTCTCTGCCAAAGTGCATAGAGCCGAAAGTGCTCTGAGGTCTGCTCGCAATAAGTATATTCTGTACTGCCTCGTACTCTTCTTCGCTCGCCAGGCTAAGAGCAGGATGTGTCGTCCATGGAGCTTTCAGAATCGCTATATCCGCCTGTTTGTCCATAGCGACTATTTGAAAATCAAACATATCGCCGTAGTAGGGACTGATGATAATCTTGTCTATTGAGATTGGTTCGTCGGGCTCAACCCTGAAATCGTACACACAATGAGCCGCAGTTAGAAGAAGTGTGCCGTCGCCTATGGCAAATGCGACTCTCGGCACTTTTATTGCACCAGAAGCGTCCTGTCTCCAGTCCAGGTAACCAAGCACGACAATAGCTCTTGTGTCGAATTTGCTTGTGCTTTGTGAAATCTTTTGCTCATTTGCAGCGGCTTTTCCGACTATAAGAAGAACCAGCAGGATCAACGTGTTCTTTCTCATACTTTCCTCTAAGAAATATATCGTCTGCTCTTTTTATAATAATAGACGATAGGACCGCTGAAACGTTACACGTTTTCTGCAAAAAAGTCAAAGATTTCGTTAAAATCCTGAGAATGGAGGAAAGGTTCTTTATGCGTGGTCCAGACAAATCGCAAAATGGCGCCTGCATTCGCTCTGTGAGGCTATACGAGTGCTCCAGGCAAAATGTCGAAAAAGTCAAATCTGCCTGATAAGTTCGACTTTTCCGAAATCAATTTCGCCAAAGTTGTTCTGGCGTGCCAAAAGTGACCTCAGTCACCTATGATTTCTTTAGAGCTTCTTATCTTACCAGAAGAAGCCCGGATTATTTGCATAGCGCGGGACCGCGACGCCGTTGTTCATCTCCGGGTTAAACGGTCTCCATTCACCATGTCCATCAAGAAAACCGATATTTCCGCCGGCCGGTTCCTGGTTGCTCACCAAATGGCTGCTTCTGTCATATATACCGGTTTGGCTGTAAATTCCGCCGGGGATGGACTCGAATTCGCGCCCGTACTTGGTGTTGCTCTGGGGAATGCCCATAATCGAATCTATAACTACTTCTCTCATGGACGGCATTGAATCCATAGTTGATTTTACCCATTTCTTGGGCAGGGAGTCGGACGTATATTCCACAATAGGCTGCCTGCTTCCGTGTGAAAGCTGAAGAATGTAATCGTACCCTGATACGATAAAACCAGTTTCATCGGTAAATCTGTTGCGGCTTGAATCCCACGATTTGTTGTTATACATCCAGAAAACATCGTTATCCTTCTGATGGGCGGAATTTGAGGGACAGTAGAACATTTCCCTTGTCATACCTGTGCTGAGCATAAAATGGACAGTGTTCACCGCGACGTCCTGGAGCCAGGCGCCGGCTGTGTTGGGCAAAGGAAGCTTCGTGTCGTTATCCCCCGCGTACATGTTCAAGGCGAGCGTTTGCTGGCGAATACGTGCTCCACACGCCTGACGTCTGGCCTGCTCTTTGGCTCTGCGAAGCGCAGGCATTAAAATGCTCATTAATAGCGCGATTATCGCGATGACAACCAGCAGCTCTATAAGAGTGAATCCTCTTCGTTTTTTCATAATTTTTTCATTCTCCTGCACATCATTAAAAGACTAAAAATAAAAAACCCTGCTCCTTTCCTTAAGAAAGCAGGGGGTCAAAATTCTTACTAAAGCAACTGATCCGGCTGCCAAATTATATTCATATGCAACCATGTCTTTCTTTCTTATATATTATTACCACAAATTGCCCGCGATTGCAATGATTTTTCATAAAGTTCTGGAAAACAGAAACGATTTTGCAGTAAAATACAGGCCGGAATCAGTTTTTTTGAAATTTTTACAGCCGCAGGGAGTCTTTATTATGTAGTTAGACGCCTGATTAAGAGAAATAAAGCATCTGCTACGATTAGAGGATAAAACCGATGCGCATTCGAAACTTTCTATTCATATCAGCTACGATGATGCTTGCGTTCAATTTCACGCGCCCGGTGCACGCTGATTCAGCTGACACTGCAACCATAGCGATAATCGCGGATAAGGCCTCAAATCTTGATAGATCACCTCTTGTATCGCTCCTTGAGGCACAATTGTCCCAAACACAAAGTGTGAAACTATTAGAAAGAGCGGCCATAGACAAGGTCCTTGAGGAACAGCGATTAAATGCGGCAGGGCTGCTCGATAGAAGCACAACCATAAAAATCGGCAAACTGTTACGAGCCGACGTCTTCATAATTCTCTCCCGGGAAAACCACTCAAATACAACTTCCGGACCTATACCGCCTGGAGCTATCCCTAATAAAGGTGGAGGTTTCGCTTCGACCCTGACTACGCCTTCCGAACTAAATCAAACAGAAGAAGCACCTACTGAGAACAGTCAGGCTGATGACTCCGGCGACTTAATCCGTGTGCGGCTCGCAGAGACCGCACATGGATTGCGGCTGCTGGATTACTTCGAGCAGTCAAACAGCGCAAATCCACAGGAAGCTGTTGCCGGAATCATTCGAAAAGTACAATCAGTACTCGGAAAAATAAACCAGCCAGGCGGAAAACTAATTCCTGTAGGCATAGTAGATATCCACCGAGTCGAGTTGGGCGAAAAATACAAAATGCTGGAAAGAACCCTGCCAAT
>JARRRJ010000192.1:0-9423 GCA_037380865.1 Sedimentisphaerales bacterium | reverse complement strand
GGTTAGATTATTTTTGTCTCTGGAGTATTTTTTGTAAGAATTGTTCAATTTTTACTCTTAGCGGTAAAGGATAGTTTAACTCTAACAGGTCATTTTCTACATCAATGTTTAAAGTACCACCGGTGGAATATATTATGGCAATATCACGTATAGATACATCTTTAAAATCCTTCGGAAATGTCATATTCTGTATACTATCTGCAGGTTTTTGTCCTGTACGATACGAAAAATTCAATTGCAGTGTCTGTCGTAAAAATCGATCGAGATAGTCAAAATCCTTAAAGCTTATGCAAGGAACATATACATCAAAAAGATCTTCTATATTGCTATTTTTCTCCGGTAATCCAGGAATAAATGGGAGATGAAAGATAATTCGACAACGATGGGGACGATACTTTGCTCTGATTGCGGCGATTTCTTCGAGCGGCTGTTTCATTATTATATCGTGAACATTGCCTGAAGAGGAACTCCCATGGTTAAAAAGCACTTTGCCATTTTCATCGAGGCACTCAAATGTCACCGGCATTTGATTGGCTGCCGGCTGACACGCAAAGAAAAAACATAATCCTTTATCTTCTGACGTTGACTTACGAAATTCATGAATTTCTTTACCATCGTATGACAACATACTGTCAAGAAAGCCCGGATCAATACCTTCGAGAGCACTTACCAGTCGGCATTCGAAATTATCTGCTTTAAATCCTTCGCCGGCTTGCGGGAGAAATTCAAATGTTCTTGAAGGACCGAAAGAAACGTCGAAAACCAAATCAACGGGAGCACGATGCCATAGAGAAATATCTATTGTGAATCGATGAGTAGATCGATCGTCGATACGAATTCCGCTCGAGCTATAACCATTGTTTACAGGCTTATGTGTTCGACTGTCCAATAACTTTATATTGTTAAACATTATGTCTTCTATCCCCTGGTACTCGAAGCCGAACTGAACGGAAGGACCGGTTTTATATTGAAAACGGCCCTTTTGCTCAGACATTCTGTAGTACCAGAACGCTCCGGTTTTTTCCATATTTGCCGGCTGAAAGTGAGCATCATAGAAATCATACTTTATTTCATCGTTCACACTCTGGTTTACATCAGGATATGCGATACCAAATCCAAAAAACTCAATAGTTCCGCCGCCAATATCAAGAGGTTTATCTGCTGTCATCTCACAAATTTCGAATGCAAACGGATTCTCTTTTGGCTCTTCATAAGGGAATTCGATAGTGAGCTTTTCGTCGTCTGAGTTTACTGTAAATTTATTGAAAAAATTCGCATCCACTTTATCTACAGGCAGTTCCGAATTTATCATATTCTCCCATGCTTGAAGGTCGCTGCCGCGAGGCGAAGTTGGGCTGCAATACCATGTTTTGCCCGGAACTCTGTATCTATAGTAAAATATCATGCTCAGAAACAGCACGATAATAATCGATGGCATAACTCTTAATATGTATTTGTGTTTCTTCATTTTCTCTGCAGGATTCTTTGAAGGAATTGTTTGACTCTCGCGCTTAAGGGCAGAGGATATTCCAGTACCAGCCGGTCGTTTTCTATATCGACTTTCAAAGTGCCGCCTTTAGCATAGATTTTAGCAATGTCGCGAACAGTTGCATTCTTGAACTCAAGAGGAAATTGAATGTTCTTAATACTGTTTGACGGAATCGGCCCGGAAGTGCTGCAATTACCCAATTGCAATGTCTTTCTCAAGAATTGTTCGAGCATGCCGGAATTATCGAACTTTGCATAAGGGATATATACATCAAACAGATTATCAATTGTTTTATTTTTTTCAGGCAGGCCCGGAATATAAGGCAGATGCACTATAACGCAATATCGCTTAGTGAGATATTTTGCCCGGATAAGGGCGACGTCTTCAAGTGAGTGATGACGAAAAATCTCACTGTGAACATAAGAACCTGTCGAGCCGCCGCCATAGCGAGAAAGTCTCTGGCCGTTCGCATCCAGGAACTCGAACTGTACAGGCATGTGCCAGGCTGCCGGATAACATGCAAAGAAAAAACCGATCGCGGCATCACCGGACGCTGCCTTTGGAAACTTGTATGTTCTCATATTGACTGTCGACGAATAGGAACGATAGCCTGATGTGATACCCTCAAAGACATCGATGAGACGGCATTCAAAATCTCCCTCTTTAAAACCCTCGCCCGGTTTTGGAAGAAAATCGTATGTTTTGGACGGTCCAACTGAGAGTTCGATTACTAAATCGATCGGAGTCTTATACCATAACTGAACCTCTGACTCGAAATTACAGTACTTTTTTTCCAGAGAAGTTCCATATCCGTTATTGAGCACTTTACGGGTATTTCTGTCAAATACCTGGATGCTTTGAACCTTGATGTCATCGGTGTTCTTATAACCGAATCTGAACTGAACATAAGGATACGGATTGTTTTGAAAAATCATACTATCCTGCACTGTATAGATATTCTCTTTACGAAGATATTCTTCCGATAGCGGCTGAAAATTCTTATCATAAAAATGTATCTTTATTTCCTCGTTCTTAATCTCATTTCCGCTGAGATAAGATACGCCAGAATTGGAAAATTCCAGAGTTCCTCTCCCTATCTCAAAACTGTCACCAGGTGACATTTCACCGAGTTCAAATGAAAACGGGTTTTCCTGCGGATTTTTATAACGGCGTTCAACTCTATAATAATTGGCATCCGAACTGACAACAAAATTGTCAAAAAAATTATCTTCCCGTTTCAACACTTTTTCTGTTGGAGTTATTGCCTTGTTCCAGGCATCAATGCCTGAGCCTCGGATTGCAGAAGGATTGCAGTACCAAAAGAAAAACCCGTCTACAGCCAAATACAAAATCGCTGATACTAACAATATAGCAATTATGACAGAGACGGAAAGCAATATGTGTTTGGGCGGTTTCATCATTTGTTGAATATTTTCTGAAGAAATTGTGCCAGTTTTAATCTAAAGGGTACAGGATACTGCAATTCCAGCTTGTCATTTTCTATGTCGATGTTCAATGTGCCTCCCGTGGAGTAGAATTTGGCAATGTCACGGACAGTGACATCTCTGAAATCCATCGGGAATGTGTAGTTGCGGAAGCTGTTTTGCGGCGATAAGCCGGAAATTGAAGAATGGCTTAACTGCAATGTCTTTCTTAAGAACTGACTGACCTGTCCTGAATTGTCAATTCTAACATAAGGAATGTGCACATCTAAAAGATCATTCACATTGTTATTCTGCTCAGGCAGCCCCGGAATATAAGGCAGATGCATTACAACTCGCTGACGCTTGGTTCGATAGCGCGCCCTGATCAAAGATACTTTACTAAGAGGCTCCTTAAGCGTTATTCTATGAGTAAAATCAGACATGGAGCTGCCATGAGTTCTCAACTGGTTGCCGTCTTTATCCAAAAACTCAAAGGAAACGGGCATACCGCTTGCCTGCGGCTGGCAAACGAAGAAGAAACATACGCCAGGGTCGCCTCTCGTATCCTTGTGAATTCGCTCAGTTACACCTGTCTCACCAGATTCCGAGCTGGATGTGTAAGGATCCACGCCTTCGAAGATGTGGAGGAGGCGGCATTCAGATTCTTCATTCTGAAAACCTTCTCCCGCTTTGGGAGCGAATTCGTATATTTTGGAGGGGCCGTACGAGAGTTCGATTACGACATCGACAGGCGCGCGATGCCACAGGGGGACATACGTCTGGAATCGATAAGAATTGGGACTGCCGTAAGAGCTGCCGCCGCTTCCGATCAGAGTGTGCGTTCGTGCATCAAAGACTTTTATGCTGTGAAACTTTATGTCTTCTATTCCATGATGCTCGAACATAAACTGCACAGCAGGCCAGGGATTATAGCGAAAATTAGATGCTCTCGCGATAGTATTATAAATTCCAAGCTCTTGCATACGCGTTTCAGTCATAAGCCGGGATTCTGCATCGTAGAAACGATAATCCGCATCCATATCCATCGACTGATTTGCATCGTAATAAGCTACGCCGGTGCCTTGATATTCGAGAGTGCCTCCTCCGATTTCCAGGCTCTCACCGACAGAAAGCTCCGAGAGGTCAACTGCAAATGGATTATCTTGAGGCATTTGGGAAGGATACTTAACTGTAAAACTCGCCGGCTCCGAACTTACTGTGAAATTATTCAGAAAATCCGGGTCCATGTGAATGGACGTCGGCGGCGGATTTAGAATATTTTTCCAGGTAATAATGTCATTTCCGCGAGGCGAATTTGGACTGCAATACAGCAGGTCGGCACGATTATAAAATCGGTAATAAAATATTGTTCCGGAAGCCAACAATACAATAATAAACAGCACAGCAGATAATATGTATTTTGTAGCTCTCAATTTGCGGTTCTTTTCTGATACTAATCCTTTTCTTGGCTTAAGACTTTATGAATATAATGGTTATATTCGAAAAGGTCAAAGTAAAAACCGTGCCCTGCGCCAAAAGGAGTGGGAAATTAAGCAATTTGCTTATTATCACAAAACTTATACTATGCTAAATGTTATAAAGATATTAAGAAATTAAAAAAGAATTTTTTACTCATTGAAGGAGAATCAAAATGAAAATGCTCGTTCATGTCAGTATGCCTCATGCAGAATTCAATAAATATGTAAAAGACGGCACAGTCGGTAAGAAAATGGAGAAAATATTCGATGAAATCAAACCTGAGGCAGTTTAGGCAAAAAATGGGCATAAAAGTGTATTATTGTTTTTTTACATCAATATATTGATAGAGCCGCTGCCTGAATAAGCCGCTCCATACCTATAGCTCTGATTGTATGCTATAGTATTGGAGAACCAGAAGTGGAATCCGGCTTTGCTTATGTCACCTGCTCCGGAATGCTGGTGTGAGGAGCTATACTGGTTTGGCTGGTCTGAGTTGTTGTCCCATGGTAATTGCTCTTTCTGTGAATCATTATTCGCGTGACTTGTATTTGCGGGAACCACATCGATCTTTCTCAATTGTATCCCATTGTCGGAAAGGGTCCTGATAATGTGGGGCAGAGCATGTTCGATCTCGAGTTTTGTTTCTGCTTTGCTTACTTCCAGAATACCTGACAACTGATTGCTCTGACTGCTGAATTTTATCACGACACTTCCAAGCTCAGGCGGATTAAGACGTACAGTTATTTGCCTGTCACCTTCTCCTCGTATCATCGAGCTGTGAATCGATTCAGTAATCTGTCTGCTTATCTGTGCGGAAATATCGGTATCAGCATTTTTTCTGGCAATTTCCGGATTTGCTTTCGCTGCAGCAATACCTGTTAGTTTTGCAGCGGCGTTAGTATCTACATTGGAAAGAGCCTCATCTATAAACATTTTATCATTAAAACCGGGATTATTTTTATCTTTTGAATTCGTTTCGTGTATTACTATTTCCGCGATTTCAGGTTTATTCTTAACAGCCTCTTTATCGAAAAAGTCTTTTTCAGCTTTTGCTGCCTCCGATATATTTAATACAAATGTGTTGTTTTCCTTTTCCTGTTTTTGTTCGTTGTCAGAAGAATCGTTTGTCTGACTTTTATCAGGCCGTGCAGCCTGCTCCGGCTCATTTTCCTGGTTCTTAATTAAGTCCGTTTTAAATGTGTTTATATCACCTTCACTTTTTTCACTTTTAGTATTAGCAGGAATTTCTTCCTGAGATATCTTCTGGCCGGGCAAAATATTCTCGACATCCTTGTTACCTATTTTTCTGTTTACGTCAGCAAGAGATTCAGAATTTAACTGCTCGGTTGTTTCGCTGCCAATTTGCTCTGAATTTTCCTGATGTACCTGTTTTTCGGATAAAATATTTTCAGTGTTAATTTCACTTTCAGACGTTATGATCTCTTTCAATCCGTTTTCACCATGTGAATTTTCAGGCAGTATCGTTTTAATTCCAAGCTGACCTTTTTCTGTCTCGTGAAGCAGCTTGATCTGCTCTGACTTTATTCCATGGCCTGTCACTGAATTCGATTTTTCCGGAACAGGAAGAATCTTAACTTCTGCAATTTGATCTGTGTCACCTGTTGCATTAGTATCTGTGTGATTGACTGCGTAGGCTGCGGCAGGATTTGCTTTCTCATTTTCCTGATTATCGGAACAGGCTTTTGTTTTCAGGGCTTTCCGGATGTCTGTTTCCTGAGCTGGATTTTCGCTGAGCTTCTTTTCGCCTACCCAGTCTTTCTTTCGAACGGTATTTTTGTCACCATGCTTTTGTATGCTTTCAATGATATTATCGACTGGACCACTTTCGGGGACGTTTTTCTTGTCATCAATGGAAAATCGACTCGATTTCGGCGTCTGCGCCCTGACGGAAACATCTACAGATGCGGCGTTCGTCGGTATAAGCATTTGACCAATATTTGATACGTTTTCAATCATACTCTTAAACATAAATAAACCATGTTAACTGTTTATGAGCAACCAGCGTACCAGCTTTTAGACACATATCCATTTTTGTACTTATCTGCTTATAAAATCAGAACTTGCGCACTTTTTCTTTTGAGGATTTTTGTTTGTTCAGAAATAAGGCGAATGAATACCGGAGAATATTTCCAGGTACAGGAAATATTCTCCACCCCAAAAAACCTGTCACATTCCGCGTCGCTGAATTCTCGATATAATCAATAGCGATTCTTGAGTGATTTTCAATAATCGGGAACGTATTGGGAAAGTTCCCTTATTATATCCGCGTATTTCTCGTCGCTCGCAAGATTTGTAAATTCGTTTTCGTCGTTCGTATGGTCATAAAGCTCCTCGAAGCCATTACTGTATTTTATATAACGCCATCGCTCGGAACGCACACTGTGCCCGACTATTCCGCGCTGAAACCCGAAAGTCGTTATAGCCGGAGCGGAGCGCTTTTTAGTGACATCCTTCAAAAGCGGCACGAGGCTCTTACCATCACATTGCTCGGGTACAGGCAAGCCTGCAAGCTCGCACAAAGTCGGGTAAGTATCAATCAGGCTAGCGGGAGATGAGCATCTGGAACCTGCTTTCGTCAGATCCGGGACGACATAGAAATATGGTACTCGCGTCGATTCTTCCCACAACGTGAACTTCTCCCAATTTTCTTTTTCACCTATATGCATTCCATGATCGGACCAAAGAACGACTATCGTGTTTTTCCTATAATCACTCTTTTCGAATGCGTCCAGAAGTCTTCCGATCTGCGCATCCGAATAGGAAATGCATGCAAGATAACCCTGAACAAGAACTTCCCACAAATTGTTTTCCAAAACCCATCTGTGCCATTGCTCGCGTCCATGCGAAAAAGCATCTTTCAGATCCCCTTCCTGATGAGGAGGCAATTGAATTTCTTCCAGGGGATACATGTCAAAGTATTTCTGCGGCACCTCCCATGGAATATGCGGGCGAAAAACTCCACACGCCAAAAAGAATGGTTCCGCGTGTTCCTCATTGAGTTTCGAAATCGCCCATTCGACGACTTTATAGTCGCTGGTTTCTTCATCGGGAACCTGCAAAGGTTTTGCACCGAACAATTGGTCTCTACCCAGCGGCCTGCCTCGCGTAAGACCTGCTTCGCGGTCAGGAATTAATTCAGGCCTGGGCCATGGCGGAATAGGTTTGTCTGCGCTGGGAAAATATTCATCCCAGTCTTCAGCGGGACATTCACTACCGTCCCACCATTGTAGCGCATGGTAGATTTTTCCTCCTCCAAAGGCTTTGTAGCCGTGATTTCGAAAATACTGAGATAATGTCACTGCATCTTTCAATACTCCTTTGCCGCTATCCGGTCCGGTTCGCCATGTCGGTTTTCCCGTACTCGTAAATACATTGTTTATGATTCCGGAGCGGCTCGGATGCACACCTGTCATCACTGAGACACGTGAGGGGTGACATACCGGGCCTGCACAATGAGCATTTGTAAATGTCACTCCCATTTTCGCAAGGCGATCCAGGTTTGGCGTCTTTGCGCGAGGCAAATGTTTAGAAAGCGGCCCAACCCAGTCATTCAAATCATCTGCCGCGATAAAAAGCACGTTGAGTTTATGCAGTTTGTCCTGATCTGCGAACAAGGAACTACAGCCTCCGAGACCTACTGCTGAAATACCAACACCTGCCAATTTTAGAAAATCGCGTCTGTTAATCGCATGACTCATTGTATAACCTCCTTATTTCCGATACTCCTGAAGACAAACAGGAGAGAGCATTCTGGTCAACTTAGCCTTGTCGTCGCTGTCTCCTTAATGGCCATGGCTGTACACCGCATCGCGATGCCCATGCGTCATAAAGCGCTGCAAGTTCCTGCACTTTCTCCGGCTGTTCGCCAGCCAGGTCGTGCATCTCCGTGCGGTCTTTTTCCATGTCGAAAAGCTCCCAGTTTCCGGGAAATTTTAATACGAGTTTCCATTTGCCCTGCCGTACAGCTCTGTTGCCTTCATGCTCCCAGTAAATTACGCGATCTGCCAAATCCATGTTCTCGAACGCAGGCGCCAGGCTGATTCCTTCCATAGGCTGGATTTCCTGGTCGTCGCGCGTTTTCGGGTATTGCGAGCCGGCAACATCGACACAAGTTGCCATGATATCAATGAGGTGTCCCGGATTGTTATATAGCGTACCCGGTCTTTTGATGTGACCCGGCCAGTGACAAATTAGCGGAGTTGAAATTCCGCCCTCGTGCACCCAGTGCTTGTACTCACGGAAAGGCGTATTGGAAACATTTGCCCAGTTACGTCCATAGGAGACATAAGTCCCGTCGGGTCCCGGCATGACACCCGGGCCTCCGAGCACTGCTCTGCCATCTCGTGTCTTCATAGGCGGCCATAGTACAGGCTGCAACTCATTAGGATCCATCGGGTCGTGATTCGTGATTCTGCGTTCCCAGTTTCTATTGACACTCCGTCCCATATCTTCGGCGCAGCCGCCGTTGTCCTGGAGGAAGAAGATGAGCGTATTGTCGAACTCGTTCTGTCTTTTCAACTCGCTGATAATCCTTCCGATTCCCTGGTCCATGCAATCAATCATAGCGGAATAGACTTCCATGCAGCGTGCTTCCCATTCTTTGTTTTCGACGCGCTCCCAGTCACCCGCCTGTTCGCTCATGTCCCAGTCATCGCTTATCAATCCCAGTTGCTTGAGCTTTGCGAATCGCTGTGCGCGGTAATAGCCATATCCCTTATCGAACTTGCCGCGATACTTGTCGATGTCCTTCTCGAGTGCGTGCATAGGCCAGTGTGCGGCAGTATAAGCAACGTACATAAAGAAAGGTTTGTCGGGCGATTCCTCCCCGTGCTCGCGCAAATATTTGACGGCATTATCGGAGATAGCATTCGTGTAGTAGAATTTCTCAGGCTTGTACTCGGAATCGTTGTAGGGACTGATGAAAGTATTGTTTCGACACAGTGTGGTTGGATCGTAGTAGCTTCCGGAACCTTCGATCGTGCCGTAAAATTTTTCATAGCCTCTCTGGAG
>JARRRJ010000191.1:0-6194 GCA_037380865.1 Sedimentisphaerales bacterium | reverse complement strand
TCAGAATGGGGAGGGAGATAAACGCCGCTTGCGGCCAGCTTGGAGCAGACTGGCTCAGGAAAGCGAAAGAATTATGAAATAATGGGAAATGAACCTTCGATAATTACAGTTGGGCTTTCGCCTTCGTGGGATATTACCTGCATGGGACGCAATATCGCGTGGGGAAAGCATCAAACTATAGACGAGCAGACAATCCTTCCGGCGGGAAAGGCATTCAACATATCGCGGGCGCTGGCCTGGATGGAACAAGAAAGCATAGCGGCTGGTTTATGGGGAGATAGCGACTTCGAGAAAATGCAATCGATATCGAGGGGCCTATGGCCTTTGATTGATAATAAATTGAGCGTCGCCGATGGCCAAACTCGAACAAATATAACAATAGTCGATATTGCCAATCAAAAGGAAATGCACCTTCGTAACAAAAGTCATTTGATCACCAAAGAATCATTGCGGCAATTGGAAGCCGACCTCGAAAAAATTGTGAAAAAGGGAAACATTTGTGTTTTCTCGGGCGCTCTGCCGGAAAATGAGTATCTTGACGGGGTGGTGAGAATAATCGAGAAATGTCATAACACAGGCGCAAAAATTGTGCTGGACACTTCCGGGCCTGCCTTGAAAAGGATTGTCGAAACTGGTCTGGTCTGGCTTGTAAAGCCTAATGTTGCAGAGTTATGCGAGCTTTTTAATGGAAAAGTCGAGGATAACGCTGGTTCATTAGTAAAAGCAGGCAGAATGTTTTTAGGCAGAGTTGAAAATATATTAATAAGCAGAGGGAAAGATGGAGCCATCTTTGTCAACAATAAGGGGGCATGGCAATGCAAAGCTTCACAAGAGAGAGATGTACTTGGTACAGTCGGGTGTGGGGATTATCTTTTAGCGGGATTTCTTAAAGGCTGGAATAACACGCTACGGGAGGATTTTGCGCTTTCAACGGCAGTAAAAATCGCTACAGCAAAAGCCTGGGGCTGGGAGCAAGCCAAGAGCCAGCCTGAAGTTATGGAACAGGTAAATGTGAAGCTTAATCAGTTGAAGTAAACAGGTTTGAGGGTATAAGCGTGAAATTTTATCCCGTTTTTTGGAAAAAATATTGATTAAGTTTTCGGGATTGTTATAATTCTGTTTTTGATGCTCTGCCGCATGGGGTAGACTAAAGATCGACAGGCGAATGATGGCGGATAAAAACATCTTCGTCGATAGTTTTGGGGTCGACAGTTTTCACGGCATGGTTGATTCAAGCCTCCGGCAGGGCCAGGTCGAGCCAGGTGGCTCCCGTGACAATCTAATAGAGTTGCTAATTTTTAATTTTGAGCGTTGAGCCGAATTGATAATTCAAAACTCATGAATTAAGACTCGAAACTTTGTATTACCCGATGGTGTAATTGGCAACACATGGGCTTTTGGTGCCCATATTCCAGGTTCGAGTCCTGGTCGGGTAGTTATGACAGAAACTGTATCGATAATACTAGCGGCTGGTATCAGCAGCAGGATGAATACCAAGATGGCGAAGGTGCTCCATGAGGTATGCGGGCGACCTATGCTCGCATACGTTCTCGATGCGTGCAGGCAGGCAGGCATAGAGAAGATGTACGTCGTCGTAGGTTTTGATTCCGAGCAGGTAAAGGAGCGTTTCGCTGATGCTCAAGATGTTGTCTGGGTGCGCCAGGACGAACAGTTGGGAACCGGTCATGCAGTCTTGTGTTGCAAGGAGCATCTTCGGGATTTCCAGGGACAGACTCTGGTATTGTGCGGCGACGGCCCGCTGATCCGCTCGCAGACTCTTACAAAGTTGCTGAAAGAGCACGAAGCAGGCCACGCGGCCGCTACTCTCGCTACGGCTGTGCTTGAAGAGCCCGCGGGTTACGGTAGGATTGTACGGGATAAGTATGGCAATATCGAGGGAATAGTAGAGGACACAGATTGCACTAAAGAGCAGTTGGAAATCAAGGAAATCAATCCGAGCTATTATCTATTCAATAACACTGTTCTCTTCAATACGCTCGAGAACGTAAAGCCTGATAACGTTAAAGGGGAATATTATCTCACGGACGTTATTTCCGGCCTACTGGCGACGGACCATAAAGTGCTTGCTGTAACAGCAGTCCGGCCTGAAGAAGCTATGGGCGTAAACAGCAGGGCGCAGCTTAGTGAAGCAAGCAAGATAATGCAGCACAGAATTCAGAGACGTCTAATGGAAAATGGCGTGACTATAGTTGATCCTGACAATACCTGGATTGACGCAAGAGCGAAAATCGGGCAGGATACGATTATCGAGCCTTTCACATATATTCATGGACAGGTCAGCATCGGACGCAACTGCCGCATAGGTCCCTTTGCGTATTTGAGAGAAGGCACAGATTTGAAAGACGACATTGTTCTGGGTGTTTTCACGGAAGTCAAGAACTCGATTCTCGCAGACGGCGTTCGTGCAAGACATCATAGTTATATAGGTGACGCCGACATAGGGCGCAATGTCAATATTGGCGCCGGTTCGATTACGGCAAATTATGACGGCCAAAAAGTGTATCGAACCAGCATAGGCGATAACTGCTACATTGGCTCAGGAGCCGTCTTAGTCGCGCCGCTCGAAATTAAGGAAGGCTCGAATATAAACGCAGGTATGGTAGTTTCACAGGAAGATATAAATCAATTGGGCGGAAAGGCTAACAGTGATGTTTCTTAATGATAATCTGAAAATTTTCTCAGGCAGAAGTAATCCTGACCTGGCTTGCGAAGTTTGTAATTACCTGGGACTTCCCCTTGGCGGTGCCAAGATAGACAACTTTCCTGACGGTGAGAAGGTTATCAGGATCGAGGATGATGTGCGTGGAAGAGATTGTTTTGTTGTACAATCGACATGTAACCCGGTCGATGAAAATCTGATGGAGCTTCTGATTTTCCTTGATTGTCTGAGACGTGCCAGCGCACAGCGAATCACGGCGGTTATACCTTACTTCGGTTACGCCAGACAGGACAGAAAAGACGAAGGACGCGTTCCCATTACGGCTAAACTTGTCGCAAATCTAATCACGACAGCCGGAGCGAGCAGGGTATTGGCGATAGACCTTCATGCGCACCAGCTCCAGGGTTTTTTCGATATTCCCGTGGATCATCTCTCGGGTGAATTGGTTCTGGGCAAGCATTTCAAGGACATGAGAATTGATAATCTTACAGTTGTATCTCCCGATGTAGGCAACATGAAAATTGCGTCACGTTATGCGACGCATCTCGGAGGCGATCTCGCTATCGTGCACAAGAAACGCCTTACAGGCAGTAAGGTTGACGCGCAGGTAATTATCGGTGAAGTAAAAGACAGAAATATCCTTATGTGCGACGATATCATTGCCACGGCAGGGACGGTGAGCAGTGCGGCCAAGCTCGTCAAGGAGCGAGGCGCAGGAAAAATTTATGTCGGAGCAACACATGGAGTTTTCACTTCCCAGGCCGTAGAAAGACTCTCAGAGGCGCCCATAGAAGAAGTTGCGGTGACAAATACAATCCCGTTAAACGAGAATACGAAGAAGATAGGTCAGTTAAAAGTGTTAAGTGTCGCAGCCATGCTGGGCGAAGCGATAAAAAGAATTCACAGGAACGAATCAGTAAGTAGTTTATTCAGTAATATTTAACCAGGAAAAAGAATATGGCAAAAGAATTGCTTTTAAAAGCGGAAATCCGAGAACACACAGGCTCCAAAGCAGTCCGAAAAGTACTCAGGCAGGGCAGAATTCCTGCTATTATCTACGGACACAAAGAAGAACCCATAGCTATTTCTATTGATGCTCACAATTTCGTCGAAGGACTGCATCACGGGCATCGCTTAATGGAGGTTCAAATCGGAAGAAAGAAACAAAAGACAATAGTAAAAGATTTGCAGTATGACTGCTTGGGCAAGAATGTCATTCATGCGGACCTGATGCGCGTAGACGTGACGGAGAAACTGAGGGTTACAGTTCCCATCGAACTCAAGGGTACAGCCGCTGGTACACATGAAGGCGGCATCGTCGAAGAACATACCGACCGCCTTGAAGTCGAATGCAAGGCGACTGATATTCCTGAAAGCATCGTTGTTTCAGTTAAGGAACTTAATGTAGGTGACGCTTTGCATGCGGGAGATATTAAGTTGCCGGAAGGAGTAAAATTAGCGAGCTCTCCCGACCTTCTTATGGTTTCATGCCATCTTGTCGCTACTGCCAAGACGACCGAAGAAGTCGAAGAAGAGATGCCTGCCGGACCTGAAGTGATCGGTGAAGAGAAGGAAGCTGAAGAAGGCGAAACTGAAGAAGAGAAATGATCTGAACGCGCGCAGCTATGAGCAATACTAAAATGGTCGTTGGGCTTGGTAATCCGGGAAAGGAATATGCTGATACGCGGCACAATACCGGGTTCAGGGTAATCGACGCTCTGGCTGAAGCGCTGGAGATCAAAGTAAAGAAGAGAAAATTCGGCGCCCGTTTCGGGACAGGTGAGTTTTCGAGTGAAAAGTTAATATTGTTGAAGCCGTGGACGTTTATGAATCGAAGCGGCCAGGCCGTCGCAACGGCAATTGGTTTTTACAAACTTGCTTTAAGCGACCTGCTCGTCGTGACTGACGATTTGGCTCTTGAGCCGGGCAGAATCAGGCTTCGTCCCAAGGGTTCGGCAGGTGGTCATAACGGCCTTGCTGATATAATTGAAAAGCTTGCGACGAATGAATTCGCACGCTGCAGGATTGGAATCGGAAGCGGCGGCGAAGCAGCATGGCAAAGCCAGGTTGATTATGTCCTCAGCAGGCCGAGTGATAGTTTGGAAATTGTGACAAATAGACTATATGAAGGAATGTTCCTTGTAGATGCGGCCAGAGCCGGGTCGGACTGGGATGGTGTCATCGCTACTATTAAGAAGATACTTGATAGAGCAGGTGCTGAAATTGTATCTCTGAGAAAATGGGACGACAGGAAACTGGCTTATGAGATAAATGGCCAGACGCGCGGAGTCTATATTCTCTGCTATTTCCGTGTAGATGGCGAGAAGATTCCCGAGATCGAGAACAGTGTCAGGCTTTCTGAACAAATTATGCGCGTTTTGATTCTCAACGCCGAACAAATGACACAGGAAGACATAGAGAAAGAAACTCCGTCTGCAAAAGCAGAAAAAGAAGGCCAAAAGTCCGAAGAAGAAGCATCCGAAGAAGAAGCCTTGGAAGAAGACTATGATGAGCAGGAAAGTGACGAAGAGGATTCTGAAGAGGAACAGGCCGATGAGCAGAGTTGGGAAAAGGAAGAAAACGAGCAGGACGACGATGAAGAAGATAGTCAGGATGACGATGATTCGGACTCTGACTTGATGCCGGACGAACGGGAATAAAGAAAGGTTCTAACATGGCAAGTTATAACAAAATTATATTGCTTGGCAACCTGACGCGTGACCCTCAGTTGTCATATACACCGAATCAGACTGCGGTTGTTGATTTCGGTCTGGCGACAAATCGAAAATGGACAGGACAGGATGGCTCACAGCGTGAAGAAACATGCTTTGTTGACTGCCGCGCCTTTGGACGCCCCGCGGAGAACATAAACAAATACCTCAGCAAGGGCAGAATGGTGTTTATCGAAGGAAGGCTCACATTCGACTCCTGGACGGCGCAGGATGGAAGCAAACGAAGCAAACACAGAGTCACTGTAGAGAATTTCCAGTTCCTCCCGGTCACCGGCGCACCAGGCGCTGACCGGCAAAATGCAAACAACATGGATAATGGTCCTGATGAAAGTCGCCAGATTTCCGACGATGATATACCATTTTAGCGAGTAGAACCGAGATTTGTAAGTTGCGGCTGCACAACTCAGCGCGTCGGACATGACTTACTTGTCAGACGAGGACTTGTGCGACCGAAAAACGTAGTACAATAAAGGGAAAAATATGATTAAGAAAGAAAGCAATAAAAGAAAACCCGGGTTTGTGGCGACCCGCGAGCAGACACAATGCCGTTTTTGTAGAAGGGGTATAAAATACATCGACTACAAAGACATCCCGACACTGCAGAAACTCCTGACTAATCGCGGCAAGATATATTCTCGCAAGCGCAGCGGTAATTGTGCCGGCTGTCAGAGAAAAGCGAAAAAAGCGATTAAGCGTGCCAGGTACATGGCGCTCCTACCGTACACTGCTTAATTTTAATGCCTAAAGTGCCTGAAATTGAAAGCGGCTAAAGTTGAGTTGAA
>JARRRJ010000190.1:1323-6210 GCA_037380865.1 Sedimentisphaerales bacterium | reverse complement strand
ACTTCCGACGACTCGGCCGGTCAGTACAGGCAAGTAAGGCCTGGGATCGTATCCGCGACGCTTCGGGAACTGCTCGATCATGTCATCCGTCCAATTCTGCATTCCTGCTTCATAACTATCCATCACCATATATAGAAGGCTTTTGCCCAGCAGGTCGCCAAGGTGCTCCTTAATTGGGTCCATATAGCCATGGAAATAAGCCTCGACGTGTTTGGCGTTCAGTTTATCCACTTCAAGGCCTAAGCCCGCGCCTGTTCCCGCGCGATTCTTCGAGCCGGTTAGCGCATAGCCGATGCGCAGGATTGTCCATTTCCCTGGCGGAACGTCCCAGTTCAGCGTGCCGTCCTTCTCCATCTTCGAAGTCAGATCGACCACCTCCCCTGGCTGAATCGCTGATCCAGCCGGGACCCGTGGTGTCGGTGCGACGTGGTAGTTGTAGAAGAAATTAAAGCCGGCCTTTTCCTCCCAGCGAGCTACTCTCGCACCAGTGTGCACGATGAACTCAGCGAGCGAATAGGAGTTGGCCGGTGCCGGTGCGCTCTGAAATATCGAAGTACTGGAGCTTGGTCCACCTGCAATCATGCGTACGCGAAAGAATCTCGCCGAGGTTTCAGGGAAAGCATACGTCGAAAGTCCGCCCGGACGATATTGCACGGCGCCGGGCAGTTCCACGATGGATCTGAAGTTTGTCCCGTCGTCACTGACCTCAATCGCGCCGAAAGGAATAGCTCCACGGGATGAAACGAGTGTCACGGCTCGCGCTTTGACAGGCTGGGCAAATTCGTACTGAACCCATGCGTTGCCGTCAGGTCCTGCGCCGATATTTGCGGTTGTGCTGAACACATCATCCATTAAAGCTTCGCCGTCAATCTCCCCGCCGCTGCTGGTAACTTCGGGGTTAAGATCTTCCATACTTTCTTCGTCAGAAGGAGTTCGGAAGGCGATTACTGCGTTGTCCGCGTAAAAGCTCTGCGCGGCGCCGCGACCGCCGGCTGCTGCACCGTGGGTTCCGCCTGTGCGTCCTCCCGGCATGCCAGCGCGTGCTCCGCCTTGACCGCGCTCGCCTCGTGCCGCATTGCTCCGAGGCGCCGGGATTGTTCCTCGCAGACTGCCAAGCATCCCGCTTTCTGAGGGAGGCTGCTGGAGCTTATTATTGAAGTTCATAGGTCCCTGTACTTCTGTTGTGCTCCAGACCAGTTTCTTCATCGCCTGTTCGGGCTTGACCCACGGGCCGCCTGTCAGGCTCCAGCCTGAAGAACTGAAAATTGACATTTCAAGACCGAGTCGATCGGATTCCGAAGCGGCGTGCTTGATGGCATCGAACCATTCAGGTGTAAAGAAAAATATCGGATTTTCGATGGTTTGTCCGCCACCCATGCTGCTGCCGATGTCGGCCGCCTGCGCGCCGACAATACCGACTCGCTTCATCCATTCCAGGTCCCTGGTGATTCCGTCCATAGTCACGGTGCCTCCGGTCCAATGCCACCAGACGCGAGGTTTGGCCGAATCGGGTGGCGATATAAAGCCTCTCAATAGCTCTTCCGATGTCGATGCAGTTTGAGCCTGTGCAGCGCATAAATCAGCGAGGCAGAAAAGTATCGTTACAAATAATGTTATGAGCTTGGCGGATTGAGTTTTAAGGCATTTCATATTGAACCTCCTTATCTTCCTTACCATGAACTAATTCTAAATACATTGTTAGGATTTCTGACAGTTGTTATAATACCAAGCATTAGTAATTACTTTCAAGCTAAACCTTTTTGAAAACAGGTCCTCGATGAAGCCACGAGAAAGACTAAATGCCGCTCTTAATCACCAGAAGGTGGACCGCTTGTGCGTGGATTTTGGAGCGGGAGGACAAACCGGAATGGGAGTGTGTGCAGTACATAGGCTTCGTCGGGCATTAACAGGCGACAAAGAATGGCTGGTCAAAGTCACCGAACCGTATCAAATGCTTGGAGAAATTGATGAAGAGCTCAGACTGATTTTGGGTCTGGATGTCGTCGGTGTTAATCCTCCCAGGAATATGTTTGGCTTCATCAATGAAGATTTCAAGCCATTCGTCATACCTGCTGACGGAACAGATGTGCTTGTGCCTGCTCAGTTCAACTATACTATTTCAGAAAATGGTGATGTGTTGATGTACCCCGAGGGCGATACATCGGCAACTCCATGTGCCAAAATGCCAAAATCAGGGTATTTTTTTGATTCTATCCGGCGCCAGGAGCCTGTCATTGAAGATCTGTTGAATCCTCTTGATAACTGTGAAGAATTTGACATATTGTCTGATGAAGACATATCCTATTTCAAAGATCAAGTGAACGAGTATTATTATAACACAGATTATGGGATTTATTTGACAGTTCCCGGAGTTGCTTTTGGCGATATTGCACTTGTACCAGTGCCCTGGATGAAAAATCCCAAAGGGATCCGGGACGTCGAGGAATGGTATGTCTCAACTGCTATCCGTCGTGGTTATGTTTATAAGGTTTTTGAAAGACAATGCGAGACCGGATTAAAAAATATCGAGCTTCTTGCAAAAGCGTTAGGCGATAAGGTTCAGGTCGTGTTTGTCAGCGGAACTGACTTTGGAACTCAGCGGGGTCCATTTATTTCCCCGCAGACATATCGTGATTTGTATAAGCCGTTCGAGAAAGAAATTAACAAGAAAATCCATGAGCTTACAAGCTGGAAAATATTTATTCATAGCTGCGGTTCAATCTACAAATTAATCCCCGATATGATTGATGCAGGCTTCGATGTGCTCAATCCCGTCCAGTGCTCTGCAGCAGAGATGGACCCGCAGCGGCTTAAGAGTGAGTTTGGAGACCAGATTGTTTTTTGGGGAGGAGGTGTTGACACACAAAAGACCCTTCCCTTCGGCAGCCCGCAGGAGGTTTATAACGAAGTCAGAGAACGAATCGAAATATTCAGCGAGAACAGCGGCTTTGTTTTTAACAGCATCCATAACGTGCAGAGCAACGTCCCGACGGAAAATTTGTTGGCAATGTTCCGCGCACTTGGTGATGCAAGAAGATGACGCTCAAACAAGGATTGGGTATACTTAAAGGAAGCAAATAATGGAGTTGACCGCCTTTGATGTAATTTTATTCATTGCTTTTTTTGCAGTAGTCATCAGCATTAGTCTCTTTAAGAGCAGAAAAGAGGCGAGCAGCGAGGACTACTTCCTTGCCGGACGCGGTCTTCGCTGGTGGCTGATTGGCATTTCGATTATAGCCGCAAATATTTCGACCGAACAGTTTGTAGGGATGGCCGGCCAGGGAGCGGGAACTGTAGGACTTGCTGTCAGCAACTGGCAACTTGTTGGCAGCATTGGAATAGTTATTATTGCTTTTACTGTCCTGCCGCTCTTTCTCAAAGCTGGTATTTATACTATGCCCGAGTATTTGGAATATCGTTATAATTCGACCGCCAGAGCGATTATGGCTGTGATAACAGTTGTCATTTATATAGCAGTTCTGCTCACCGCCGTACTTTATTCAGGCGGCATTACCCTTAGAACAATCTTCGGATTTAAATTGAGTTATGCTGTGTGGCTGATAGCTCTAATTGTTGCGGCCTATACAGTGTGGGGAGGTCTTAAAGCAGTTGCGTGGGCAGATTTATTTCAGGGACTCGCTTTGCTTGCGGGAGGCATAATAACATTTTTTCTCGGTTTGGAAGCCTGCGGCGGATGGGAACAATTTTCTTCTGTAAACGCGGACAAATTGCACATGGTGCTTCCAGCCGCACACGCAGACCTTCCCTGGACTGGTGTATTCGCGGGAATGTGGATTGTCATTTTGTATTACTGCGGCTTAAACCAGTTTATTGTCCAGCGAAATCTTGCGGCCAAAACACTTCGTGACGGTCAGCTTGGTGTTATTTTCGCAGGTGCACTGTGGATTTTGGTTCCTTTCGCAATTGTGCTGCCGGGTATAATGTCATTTCAGCTTTATGGCGACCAGATGACAAAAACTGATGAGGCTTTCCCCCTTTTGATTAGCAACCTTATTCCACAGGGATTACGTGGATTTATCTTTGCTGCTATTGCTGGCGCCGTAATCAGTTCTTTAGCGTCGATGCTCAATTCCGCATCCACGATTTTTACGATGGATATTTATAGTCGTATGTTTGACAGGAATGCATCGCAAGAGCGTCTTTTGTTTCTTGGACGTTCGATGACGCTTGTTTTTCTTGTGTTGGGCTGTCTGCTGGCGCCCATGCTGGACAATCCCAAATATGGCGGAGTTTTTCAATATATCCAGCAATTTCAGGGCTACATCTGGCCTGGTGTCGTAGCAGCGTTTGGATTCGGAATGCTGGTTCCAACTGCACCGCCTATAGCTGGTGTATTGGCGCTGATTCTGGGACCCGTTATTTATTACATATTCCAGAAGTTTGCACCAGGTTTACACTATCTGATTGCAGTCGCGGCAACATTTCAGATTTTGATTATGATTATGGCATTAATGACATTCATCAGGCCGCTGGAAAAACCGAGAGTATTGCCTGTTCGTGAAGATATCGAAGTTGAGACAAAACCCGAAGTGAAAATTATAGGCGGCCTTGTAATTGCGGCAATCGCAGCTTTTTATATTATTTTTTGGTAAGCTATTTTATTTACGTATTAGTTCATGAAATAAAGGAATTGAAATTATGATGAAAGACATAAGTATTCCGAAGTGGCTGATAGCTTTGTCATTCTGCATTTTGTCAAGTCAACTTTTTGTTATCTACTCCGAAGCGGCGCAGTTTCAGCCTCCTGCTTCGTCTCGTGTGACATATAACTTCAATCCCGGTTGGAAATTTATGTTTGGCGATTTTGACGGAGCCGAACAGCCGGAGTTTGACGATTCGTCCTGGACCAGCGTTAGTCTGCCGCAT
>JARRRJ010000190.1:0-1303 GCA_037380865.1 Sedimentisphaerales bacterium | reverse complement strand
CGGAAAATGCGGAAGATTGTAAGGTCTTTCTCGAATTCGATGGTATGCGTCAGGCCGGCCGCTTCTTTCTCAACGGCAAGCCAATAGGCCTGTACGAGAACGGCATCACGCCGGTGGGTCTCGACATTACAAACTTCGTGAAGTTCGGCGGCCAGGATAATCTTCTCGCCGTAAAGGTAGACAACAGCACAAACTACAGGGAGGAAGCGACAAATACGCCGTTCCTGTGGAACTCCAAGGATTTCAATCCGAACTTCGGCGGACTCAATCGTGATGCAACGCTAATCATAACAAATAAGATTTATCAAACTTTGCCCCTGTTCGAAAATCTCAAAACAACAGGGGTTTATGTTTACCCGGAAAACATTAACCTGTCGAAAAAGACTGCTGACATCCATGTCGAATCCGAGGTGCTTAATGAGACAGACGATTACGCTTCCATCACTCTCTCTGCTGTGGTAGTCGATAGGGACGGCAACGTGCGAGCGAAACTGGATGGAAATACGTCCGACCTCGTCGCGCGCCAGACGGAAGTTTTCAATGCCCAGGGAACCCTGGAAAATGCACGGTTCTGGGATGTCAACGATCCATATCTTTATCATGTCTATTCGATACTCAGCGTAAATGATAAAGTAGTGGATGTAGTCGATACGCAGACAGGTTTTCGCAAGACTGAATTTAAGGGGGGAGCAGGTACCGGTGGTGTTTATCTCAACGGTCATTTCGTCTGGCTGCGCGGCTATGCACAGCGCTCTGCCAATGACTGGGCGGGACTCGGAGGTGCATATCCCGACTGGATGCATGATTTCACTCTACGAATGGTCCGTGAAAGTAACGGTAATTATATTCGCTGGATGCATGTCGCACCGCAACGCGCTGATTCTGACGCATGCGACAGGCTTGGCATAATTCAGGTCTGCCCGGCCGGTGACAAGGAGCGAATGGTCACAGGACGACAATGGGAACAGCGCGTCGAGGTCATGCGAGCTACAATGATATTTTACCGCAACAGCCCCAGCATTCTTTTTTGGGAAGCCGGCAATACAATCGTTTTGCCCGAGCAGATGACGCAGATGGTCGAAATGCGTAAGGAACTCGACCCTCAAGGCAGCCGCGCGATGGGCACTCGTGATAATGACCAGTCGGAAGCCAACAAGGCACTTACTCCAATCTGTGAGTGGTACGGAATCATGGTGGGCCAGGACGCGAGAACGGATCGAGTCTCCGGCGATGATATCTTCCGCGGCTACAGCATCGCACGGCGTGAAAGGGCGCCGCTCATTGAGACCGAGGACTTTCGGGA
>JARRRJ010000189.1:0-4893 GCA_037380865.1 Sedimentisphaerales bacterium | reverse complement strand
GACTTCCTGCTCGTCAGATGTATTTGAAAACCGTCCGACAACACAGTTTAATTTGATTGGATTAAATCCTGTGTTTTTGGCAGCATCGATACCATTGAAAACATCATCGATACACCCGCAACGTGTCAGTTCTTTATATTTGGCCGAATTAATTGTATCCAGGCTTATGTTTACTCGTTTCAAGCCTGCATCAGCCAAGCCGTGAGCGTATTGAGCTAATAATGTTCCATTGGTAGTCATACCGAAATCCTCGATGCCTTCGATAGCCGCGATAGATTCGACCAGCTTTACTATCCCTTTGCGCACAAGAGGCTCGCCGCCTGTCAGTTTTACTTTAGTTATTCCCATTGATACAGCAATTCTTGTTAGCTCAACAATTTCCTCGAACGACATAATGTCACTGTGATTGAGAAGTCTTATTCCTTCTTCAGGCATACAGTAACGGCAGCGTAAATTACATCGATCTGTTACTGAAATTCTAAGGTAGCTTATTTTTCTGCCAAACCCATCTATCATGCTAAACTATCCTTTATACTAAGGAATTTCACTGTCTCTTTTGATTTAATCTCCGTCTCACCTTTTGGCACAATAAAGAAGCCATCACTGTCCAAAAGAGCACGCAGATGAGCTGTGCCGTGATACTCGACTTGCTCCAATAGTCCGCCAGGGGTTAATTTGCAAGGCAAAAACGCGGTGCGCTCCGCATTGCGGCGATGAAAATCTCTTTCAAGAGCCAAATTGACATAATGCACACCAGTTTTCATTCCCATTATTAGTCTGGCCGCGTACAAGACGAAAATATGAAACATCAGGAAAGCCGCAACCGGATTGCCGGGCAAACCAAAAACAACTTTTTCTTTCAGAGAAGCAAAAGTCATGGGTTTGCCGGGTTTAACCGCTATGCGATCAAAGTGCAAATTAAGTCCGACCATGTTTATCGCATCTGTTACATAATCATAGTCACCAACTGAAACGCCTCCTGAAAGGATAATCATGTCTGCCATTCCAAGAGCTTCGTGAAGCGCCGTGACTGTTGCGTCACGATTATCGGGAACTATTCTACTTCCAGTAATTTCAAGGGAATATTTCCTGCACAGGCACTCAAGCATCGGGCTGTTCGAATTCATAATTTTGCCTGGCTGAAGATTTTCGATTTTGTTTACAATTTCATTGCCGGTCGCAAGAATCGCCACACGCACAGGCCTGGTTACCCTAACTTCTGTAATACCAACAGAAACAAGATTGGCAATTTCCAAAGCGCCAAGTGTCGCCGGTGCATAAAGAACTATATCTCCGGCGCGAACGTCCTGACCTTTTAGACAAATATTTCTGTCTTTCGTATGCGAAAGAATATGAACCTTCCCATCTCTCAGGTGTGTCTGCTCAATCATAATAACTCTTGCGGTACCTTCAGGTACAGGCACGCCGGTCATAACCTTTATCGCTGTGCCGCTGGTAAGTTCTTTTTTCGGGACGGCGCCAGCCGGGACTATCTCTATCACAGTGTATTCATCCAACTCATCTCCCCCGCTGATCGCATAACCATCCATAGCAGACTTGTTAAATGGTGGCACGTCAATGCGTGCTGCCTGATCTTCTACTGCAACAAGGCCAAGAGCTTGTAGGACAGGTACGACTTCCGTGGACAAAGTTATACCAGATAACTTCCGTTCGACTATGTCGAGCGCTTCGGTAAGCGTAATCATCTCCGAGTTCTCTATCATTGTTTTTTATCTGGTATAAAGTTGTGCAAATTTCTTGTCGCTGAAAGACTCAAGCTCGTCGTTCAGCGAAACTTCGACATTAATTCGTTTCTTCATTTCAGTACCTTTTACCAATTCTCCAAATCTGTGGAATCGTTCATGTTCAAAAAAACACTCGTGTCCGAAAACTGGACGATTTATGCATTAATACACTGCCAGAGGTTCTTAATTTTCGCTGTTCGTTATCTTTTGCATCTGAAATCTTTTCCTTGATACCGACATTCACAATCGCACACAACGGATGTCAAAAAAATCCTGTCATTTGAGCAAAAACAACAGGACTATCCATTTCTACGTACGCCTTTCTTAGAACCACAAGTTAGTTAGCTGTTATCTCCGGCATATTGCACGGTACAAACATAACTGCATCGCAGTTGCCGTCAAAATGCTTCGATACTACCGATCGGGCCATTTCCAGACCTGATATCGGGGATGATTTCGATACCGCAATTCTGATACGGCTTCGAATCATTAGCTACAATTACTATATCATTAATGCCTGTCGTATAAAACTGTTTTATCAGCCGCTCAATAATGCAAACACCATCACTTACTTCGATTGCACCTTTTGCGATACCGTCGAGGCGGCTAAAATTGCCGCTGGCTAAAATTGCTCCAGCGATAATTTCCTTATTCAGTTCTTCAGACATTATGAGCCGTATTTATCAACCATCTCCCGGCATAAGGCTTTGATACCGATACCCGTTGGACAAACGTCGGCACATCTGTCGCAAAGCATGCATGTAATCTCTCCCCAGCGAGTCTGGTCTCCTGCGAACTTATGATGTATTCTCCGTCGCGTTCTGAGATTTTCTGTGCGCATGGGATTATGGTCGCGTATTTTAGGAGTTTGTGGAACGCCCTCTGACAGTTCTTGCGACGCGGACTTTACACCTCTGCGTGATAAATCTAAAACGCCATCGACATCAGAAAACTGTCATGTGATAGTGATAACCTGCCGATTATTTCACCAAGTCCATCTTGCCTATATTTGTATTCAATTCTTCTCTGATCTTATTGATTGTGTCCAGCGGGATATCCATTTGCTTTTGAACTTCGGGAGATGGCTGTCCCGTTCCTTCATCCACATCATATACGTAAGGTGTAATAAATACAATCATTTCATTGTTGACCAGAGTTTTCTCCGTATGAGTGAAAAGGCCTCCGAGAAGAGGAATATCACTAAGGCCGGGTACGCCTCTTTTAGTGATTGCATCCTGCTGGAAAAGAATGCCGCCCAGCATGAGTGTCTGGCCGTCAGATACTACCATTTTGGTTTTAGTCTCCATTGCAGTCCTGACCGGCTGGCCGTTCTTCTCGTCGTTTGTAAGTTGTGACATCAGAATATTTATATTCAAATCAACTTCTTTATTGGGAGTGATGCTCGGTCGAACAGCCACGTTCATGCCGACTTTTTGAAATTCAGTATCCTGCACGTTACCTGCTGTCACCGAAGATGTCGCACTTGTAAAAAACGCAACTATGTCACCTTTGAAGAAGCTTGCTTCTTCATTATTTTGTGTCCATAAAGTCTGCTGATTCAGAATCTTTGCGTTCACTTTCTTTTCCAGGAAGTCGAGCAGCCCGTAAACTTCGACATCCAGAACATTCGTAACCAGAGTTCCCTGGTCGCCTCCCGCTCCCCAGATTACAGAGCCATGTCTATCAAGCTGCTGCAATGTGTTCAAGGCGACTATGGAGTTTTCTTCGAGAGAGCCGAACGCACCGGGATTGGTGGCCAACTGGACTCCCAGCGACGTTAGGTTCTTGTGATCGACTTCCACAATTACAGCCTTTATCATAACCTGTTTGCTCGGCACATCGAGCAGCTCAATCAGATTTCTTATATTCTTTACAAATTCAGGAGGAGAAAGAACGAGAATAGACTTGGTGCGGTTTTCCGGAACAAACCTGATTCTACCTATTACATTGCTTATAGGTCTTTCATCGTCGGATATATTACGCGAGACTGAAGTACCCCACCAGGGAGTGTATCCATCCTGCGATGTGTTGCTTGTGTTGTTATTAGACTCGGACTCGCTGTCCATCGAGTATTGGCTTAGACCTGTATCCGAACGAAGAATTTCAACCGAAGCTCCCGGCTGACTGAAAGTTGCATTCAGGATTTCGCAAAGTCTCTCCGGATTCGCGAATTTCAGCGTCACAACAGTCGGCACTTCCGCCATTTCTTCACTGTCAATCTCACTTACCATTTCCTCGATAACATCGTATGCCTCCGGGATTTTGCTGACGACTATTATCTTTTTTGTCCCGGGTATATATTCGAATGTTAATTGTCCATAGAGCGGCCCAACGATTTTTTTCTTCGCCTCTGCATCTTCATAGCCATAGTACTGATTATAAGTCATTCCCGTTTCCTGCTCGGTGAATAAATTAGTGAGAAATTGAGCCATTTTGACCGGGTCGACATTTTTTAGCTCGATAAATCTGGGCTTGAGCGAGTCTGTATCTAAAGGTATATCCCATTCCTCTATCTGCTTTTCAATTTTCTTCATATTTTCAGCAGAAGCAATAACCGTAACCTGCTTGAGTGACGCATCCGATATGACTCTTACCGAATCCTTTGACATATTATTAGACGAACCGCTTCTTCCATACGAATCGTAATAATATTCGTAAATTTGATAGCGTGTTGTGTTCGTTCCGCCGCTGCCGGCATTGTAGTTTGGGCTGTAAAGCTGGTCTATTCTATTCTTAATCATGTCCGGATCCGCATGTATCAGCTGGAAATATCTTGTTTCAAATATTCCCGGCGGGATATCAATTTCCAGGATGAGTTTCCTTATCATATCTCTCAGTTCCTTCCTGCCCCAAACCATAATCTGTCCGGCCTGGGTCAGAGGCTGGATAAGGACACTTTTTCTTATTTCCTGTCCCGGCATTTGGTTAAGCATCGAGGTGATTCTCGATGATACTTCAGAAACGTCCACATATTTGGGTATAATTAAATCGTATTCTCTTTCGATACTATCTTTCTGGTCAAGCTTTATTATCCATTCTTCTATTTGCTGCATCGCTTCAGCCGGGGCTCGTGCAATTATCTGCCTGCGTTCCTGATTAGGAATAAGCACGACGGGGATTTTGCTGCCTCCCATCATTGAGCTTGATG
>JARRRJ010000188.1:0-4903 GCA_037380865.1 Sedimentisphaerales bacterium | reverse complement strand
CTTGCAGAATCCTATGAAAGCTTAGGTAACATTAATATGTCGAAAGGACATGTCGAAGAGGCTCTGAAGTATTATCAGAAAGTTCAAAAATTAGCACAGGACCTCTGTTTGTCTAATCCCAGCAATGAGTTGCATATAAGCAAGTTAATTGCATCGTGTGAAAGGTTGGGCGAGATTTATCAAACAATTGGTCATAACGAGGAAGCTTTGATGTTCTATGAGAAGGAACATGGGTTGATAAAAGATTTCTATGAAACAAATCCTCACAGTGAGACACTTAAGGAGGCTATTGCCATATTGGATAGAAAAGTAGGTTCAATTCATCAAGCGATGGGACATATAGAAAAGGCATTGAAGTACTTTGAAAGTAGTTATAATTTAAGTAAGGAGCTTTACGAATCCAATCCTCACGGAGAGTCACTTATAAATGGCCTTGCCATCTCGTATTCAAGATTGGGGGAAATACATCAAGAGATGGAGCATATGGACGAGGCACTTAAGAATTTTGAAAGTTGCAATCATTTATATAAGGAACTTTATAAATCCAATCCGAATAATGAGTCAATTAAGAAGGGCCTTGCTATCTCGTATGAAAGGTTAGGCAGCAACCACGAAGCGATGGATCACATAGAAGAAGCTTTGAAGTACTTTGAAAATTATAATAGACTAATACGAGAGATTTGTGAATCCAATCCTCTTGATGAATCAATTAAAAGCGGTCTAGCCGTATCATATGAAAAATTAGGAGATATCCATAAGATAATGGGCCATAACGAAGAAGCGCTGAAGTACTTTAAGGAGTGCAATCGTTTAAATAAAGAGCTCTATGAGGCCAATCCCGGCAACACCATCTATCAGCGAGACCTCTCGGTCAGTTATGATATGAGCGGTGATATTCAGCGTGATCAGGGCAATTTTAACGAGGCCTTACGCTTGTATCAATCCTCACGGGAAATTCGTGAGCGTCTGGCCGCGTCCGATCCCGGTAATGCGGCTTGTCAACGGGACCTCTCGGTTAGCTATGTAAGGATCGCCCACGTTCAGAGTAACCAAGGTGATCTATCCGGCGCGGTGAAATCGTACCAGGCAGCCCAGGAAATTGCTAAGCGTCTGGCCGCGTCCGATCCGGACAATGCGAGCAGGGAGTGGGACCTCTTGTTCACGTACAACAGCATAGGCGATATTCAGAGAGACCAGGGTGATCTATCCGGTGCTTTGAAATCGTATCAGGCAGCTAAGGAAATTGCTGAGCGTCTGCTCGCATCTGACCCTGGTAATTCGTACTGGCAGAATGACGTATCAGACAGTTACGAGAGGATCGGCGGAATATTAAATCTAAAGGGAGACTTTGAGAATGCACTACATCACTACAATGAATCATTATTAATTCGAAGAAATCTGTTTTTATGTGATGATTCTAACATAACCTGTCAGCTGAAATATGCGATTGCATCATTTAATGTAGCAGAAATGCATAATAAACTTTTCCATTTAGAATCTGCAACTAAATATACTAAACAATGCAGAGATGTGATAACCAATATGCAGGCAACAGATATGCCAATATATCAACAACTGGTAAAATTACTAGAAGAGTTAGAGAAAAGTCTAAACATTTGACAAGATGTTTAACGAGTATAAAAATAGGCTATACTTGCCTTAAATAGCTCATTATAAGCAGTGGAATGAATTGGAATATGATTGACATGTAGTGATGATATTATAATAAATTCAATTAATATTTATGATTTTGCAGATATTCATATAATATGTAAAGACTTTGATGAATTAAGTTAGAATAATTGGAGCTTAAAGTGAAGTTGATTGAGAAAGCACTGAGAACAGCATTTAGTTGTCACAATAAACAGAAGCGAAAAGGCAATGGTGCACCCTACATTGTACATATTCTTGATGTTGCAGGATTATTGCTATCGGAGCCTTTGGTATCCGAAAATGTAATCATTGCAGGTATTCTCCATGATACTCTCGAAGATACGAGTTATACTGCAGAGCAATTGAAAGACGATTTTGGTTCGGACATACTTGAATTAGTTCTATCAGCTACAGAACCTGATAAGGATAGCACAACTTCAAAAGAGCAAAAGCGGTTGACATGGAAACAACGAAAACAACATACTCTCGATATTTGTCAAACTGCAACTAATGACCAGTTGTTGGTTTCACTTGCCGACAAACTCTCTAATCTGAAATCTATCAAAGACGACTTGATTATTATGGGTGACGCTATTTGGTCATATTTTAATGCTCCGAAAACGGATATATACTGGTATTTTAAAGAGTTTGGCAATATAACTGGCCAAAGGATTGGAAATACTCGGTTATTTGTGTTATATGATAAATTGTTGAAGGAAGTTTTTCCAAATAAGGTTGGTAAAAATGCATAAATTATACAATGAAGCAGATGTAATTCGCTATTGCAAACAGACTGTACTAAAGGCGATGGACCAGATAAGAGCGTCCATGCGGGGCTCCAACAGGCTGTTTTTAAGAGAAACAGATAAGAATCAAAAGATCGAAAAATCACCTCTTAATCTTACAAAAGGCATAGATTCGCTTGCGGAGGAGCTTATTATATCAACACTAAAGAAAAAGCTGCTGAAAAAGAAAATAGGTATTAAGGCTTTTACAGTATTTTCCGAAGAGTTGGGTATAAAAACCTTTCCGAAAGGGATAAAAGAAACCGATGCAGAATTAGTAATATTTATAGATCCGGTTGATGGAACGGAATTTATTGAATCTCTCCAGGGAGGATGGTGTTTAATAGCAGTCTATGACAGGAAGGACGATGAGGTCATCTGTGCTGTTGCAGGTGATATATTTCTGAATCGGTTATATTGGGCTACACGATCGGGAGAAGCTGAGGCTATTGACTTTACAACTCATTCTTGGTTTAGACTGGATGGAGGCCCTCAACCTAAAGAAAATCTGGCAGGAGCCAGGGTAAGCTTTTTAACGACCAAGGTCTCACGTTTCTGCTCTGTTGCATCCCAGCAGAAGCTGCTCAATGCTATCGAAAAACGAGACGGCCGTATTAATCTGTCTTGGGGATCAAACATGATTATTCAGGTAGCGGCTGGTTATGCAGACGCTGCTATTGAGTTTACGAAAGGATTTGCCACATACGACTTTTTACCTGGTTTTTTCATAGGATTAAAATCAGGAGTAACAATACTCGACCCTAACAGCGGACAGCCAATTGATTGCAAACTGGATATCGACGATATTTTTTCTACATACCGACATAATCCTAAGGAACCAAAAAGAATTAAGTTCGTAGCCGCCAATACTGAAAAACTGGCAAAGGATATTGTGAGACTATTAGAAATATAGCTTTACTAAACCTAACGAAATATCTTTGACGCCATAGCCTGATATATGTATTATAAAACTGAAGGTTGAAAAAAGAGAAATTCTGATAAATATATCTAAATAAAACTACATTATTAATAAGATTTAAAAGTAATGCAGTATTAGGAGATTTGGGATGGACCATTTCACTTCAAGGTTACGTCTTGTTCGTCCGCTTGAATTAGCTGAAAACCACTTTTTGGAAGTGCTTATAACCAATTTCACTTTGTCAAGACAACGAAAAGGTATCGGTACTAAATTAAAAGTAGAATTTGACAATGACACTTCAGCTATCTGGTCAAGACATGCAAAATATGATGTCCAAAAAATGGTTCCTGATTTTGTGCGACGGGCAACAGATCATCAAAGACGTTTAGATACTTTTCTTTTGGATGGAAACGGATATGAACTAATCATATCGGATCAATCCTTTCCATTTCGTTATGCAAGTGGTGGTACTCTTCCTATTATCAGAATGGGGAAAAAAGAGTATTTTTGTCTTTTCTACCGTGACATTAATCCTATAGGCTGGAATATCGCAAACGGAGCATGTGACAACCGCAATGAATTGATAAATCCACTTGATGCTGTTGAGCGTGAATTAGGAGAAGAACTCATAATTTTGGATCCTACTCAAAAAGAAAGATATGTTTTTGAATGGAACGAAGGCAAACGGATAGACCGTCCGGAATTTTCTGTAGCGCGCAAAATTTGGACGGAAAAATTCAGAGACTATGATGTCAGTGACTTTAAAGAAGAAGGGATTGCTTTGAAATGGCTCGAAGGGCCTGACTCTCTTCTGGTAAAAGACATCAGCAGATCACAGGAGCAAACAACAGAAGGTTGTTTTTTAAACATAAATGCAATTGATTTTGGTATTGAGATCGACCGCATTGCAAAAATTAATATTAAGGAAAGTGCGATTCTGTGCGATGGGGAGATGACTCAGGGAGTTCTCCTTGATAGAATCGTAGGGCTTTTTCCTGTAACGGATTTTCGTGTCGATGATATCAGGAACTCTGTCGACTATAGGCCAGAAATATATTTTTACAACGGACGATTTTATAATAACAATAATCAGCTGGAAAGAACCATTAGAGAGTTTATGGAAAATCTTCGTCATAATAATATACGCACGTTGGAAGAGACTGAACACTATGAGCATACAAAAAGACAATTCTCCCTTTGCCCGGTTACTCGAAGTTTGTTATTGAGATATCTTCAAATGTACGAACAGACTCAAGCAGAAAGAAACGACACTAATTGTGATGTTTTTATAAGCTTCGGAAGTGAAGACGAAAATTATGCCAATAGCGTTTACAGTTATTTACGAAATGCGGGCAGGAGAGTTTTTTTCAGCACAGAAAGCATAAGTACATGTGACTATCACGCCGAAATCGATGAAGCCATTCAATCAGCTCGATATCTTGTAGCAGTAGGAAGTAACCCGCAACACCTCAAAAAACACTGGGTCTGCTATGAATGCAGAGCATTTAATATAATGCGTGCTAATCAAAGAGAGAATGAGTTAAAG
>JARRRJ010000187.1:0-4917 GCA_037380865.1 Sedimentisphaerales bacterium | reverse complement strand
AAGCGGAGCAGATTTACGAGCAGGCCAGAGCGCAGGGCTATGCCGCTTCGCTTCTCATTCAGGAACGACCCAACATCTTCACACAGAAGGTCGCGAACATCGAGCCTAATAAGGAAATCGATGTAAACATTAAATATTTCAACACTCTCGCTTACGTTGACGGCTGGTACGAATTCGTTTTCCCGATGGTAGTCGGGCCGCGATATAATCCTCCGGGATTCTCCGAAGGAGTCGGAGCAGTTGCGCACGGAAAGACAGGCATTTCAGGCCAGAGCACGGAAGTTCAGTACCTGAAACCGAACCAGCGAAGCGGACATGATATTTCTCTTGCAGTGAAGGTCGATGCGGGTGTAGCAATCGAAGAAATTAAATGTCCCAGTCATGTAATTACCAAAAGCAATCTCAAAGATGAAAATCTTTTAGTTAAACTGAACGACCGTGATACTATTCCGAACAAGGATTTTGTTCTTCGCTACAAAGTAGCAGGCAAAAAAGTCAAATCAGCTCTCGTAACTCACCAGGACAGCAGGGGAGGATATTTTACATTAATGTTGTATCCGCCTGAAAGCCTGAGCAATGTAAAGCGCGCACCGATGGAGATGATTTTCGTTATGGATTGCTCGGGAAGTATGAGCGGCAAGCCAATTGAGAAATCCAAAGATGCAGTGACACGCGCTTTGAGACAGCTTCAGCCAAATGATACATTCCAGATTATAAGATTTTCAAACAATGCTTCTCAACTCGGCCCACATCCGATTCCAGCAACTCAGGAAAATATTCGCAGAGGTCTGGAATATGTGCAGAACCTGAGCGGCAGCGGCGGAACGCAGATGATAGAAGGAGTAAAGGCCGCTTTGAGCTTTGCGCATGACCCTGAAAGATTCCGCCTTGTCTCGTTTATGACAGATGGTTATATAGGCAATGAAACGGAAATTCTCGAAGCAGTTCATGATAGACTCGGAGCGAGCAGGATTTTCAGCTTCGGAGTAGGCTCGTCTGTTAACAGGTTCCTTCTCGACAGAATGGCCAAGCTCGGAAAAGGCGCAGTCGCTTATGTAGGTCTCGATGAAAGCGCTGGTGATATTATCGATGCGTTCTATGAGAGGATAAGTCATCCTGCTCTTACAGATGTGACAATAGACTGGGGCGGGCTTGAAGTATCTGAAATGTATCCCAGCCGGATTCCGGATTTGTTCGTTGGCCGCCCGATAATAGTGACAGGCAGATTCAAAGGCAATAGCGATACGACAATTCGTATAAACGGAAGAGTTGGAAACATTGACGAAGAATTCGCGATAGATGTGAACCCTGATGATTCAGCCTCGACTCATCCGGGAATAGCATGCGTTTGGGCTCGAAAGCAAATTGAAACTCTCGCGAACCAGGCAACTTACGATGAGAATTCCGAACTGCCGGGCCGGATAAAAACTGTAGCGCTCGAATATGGCTTGATGTCGTCTTACACCGCCTTTATCGCAGTCGATTCATCGCGTCAAACCTTAGGCGATCACGGCTTGACAATAAATGTCCCCGTCCCTGTTCCCTATGGAGTTCGATACGACACGACTGTTCAGAAGTAAGTTTAAATGAGCGAAACAAGAAAGCGAAATATTATTCTTATAGTTCCGGCAGCTATACTTTTAATTTCGTTGCCGGTTCTGATTGATATTTGCGGAGCTTATACATCTCAATCTGAAAAACCGAGGATATACGGAAAGGTTTTGAACGATGTGAACCAGCCTCTCGCGGATATACATATTACTGCAACTTCACTGAACAATGACCCTATCCGCAATGCTCTTGCCACTGAGGCAATAACGGATAAGGATGGGCGTTACAGTTTTACTAATACCATTTCAGGTCAGAATTATGTACTTGAATTCAGAGCCGCCGGTTTCACTTATCAGACGGAAAGGGCTTTATCCGGAGCGGGCAAGGAGTTGATAACAACTCTTAAACGCGAGCCTGTGCACAAACTGACCGGGAAAGTCTTGAGCTATCTTTCCGGCCAAAGCGCTGCCGGTTCAAAAGTAATTTTGATTGGTGAGAATATTTATAGAGCAGAAGTTAACATAACACAGGCGGACGGCAGTTTCTTGTTCGATGATGTCCCGCGGAACATAGGTCAGGGAATAATTTATGCTCTCAAGGGTGACTTCTGCTCGGAATATCAAATTGTCAGGGCCGCGACGAAAGAGCTTGAACTTTCACTAAAACGCCCGGGCACAATTGACGGCGAAGTTGTTTCAGACACGGGAAAACCTGTTGCCGATTGTGTCGTGGAGGTTCGCCCGGAAATGGTCAGCGGATTTTCCGTGACTCAGAAAACAAAAGAAGACGGCAAGTTTAGTTTTGAAAACCTGCCCAGCGGCAGATATCGTATTTCCACCACACATCCGAAATGGTTTATGCGTCAAACTACCCCTAATAATAGTGCAATACCCGGCAGTGCGATAAATCTTCAATCGGGACAGACGTATTTTTCAGCATTGGAGATGTTGGAGAAAATCCCTGTCGAAGGGCGTGTGCTTGGTCCGGATGATAAGCCTGCAGCCGGAGCGTTTGTAGGAACAACTTCTTATTCGGGCAGTCAGGGAGTTGAGCTTACAAAAACGGAGCCCAACGGGTATTTCAAGCTTTATACAAAAGCGCTGAATCCGTCACAGACACGCGGCTCGATAGTCGCTGTAGAGCTTGCGGCAACCGCAGATAAACTTGGAAGCGGACGAACAACTGTAAGGAAATCGAAGGACAATTGGCAGCAGGATAATTCGGAAAAGAACGTTGTAATAAGATTGAATGGCGGCATGCGCATTTTCGGTGACGTCAGGGACTCCAAAGGCAATCCCATTCCTGACGTGCGTGTCTATTTGCATCCCAACCTTATGCCGATAGTCAGTACAGATGCTTCGGGACGTTACGATTTGAACTGGTTTGCACTGCCTGTAAAATTGAACGAAAGCTTTGATGTCACTTTCAGGGCGCCGCGACCCGATGACGGAGGTGTTCACATGGGAATTCCGCTTGCGGATCGCAAGGCGATGCAGATGCCCAAAGCGGGAACTCAGTTTTATCTCCATCAGGTCGTATCAGTTAAGGCAGAAAACGGCAGGGAAATGGAACTGAATTCCGTTCTCGTTCCGACTGAGTTACTTACCATCAAAGGCAGGGTGACAGATACAAACGGCAGGCCGATTGTTCAGGCAAGTTTGATGCTTTTTGCAGGCAACGCAAAACAGGATGAGTGGCTAAGAGAAATAGATAATGTCAGGCGAAGGTCGGGAGGCGGCGGATACGGAGTTGACAGTATTGTATTTGTTCCACTGGCTCGAACAGTCACGGATAAAGAAGGCAATTACACTCTCTGCGCAGTAAGAGAAAACGCGCAAAGCCTGCAGGCTGTAACTTTCACTACGAAAATAGATTCGAACCTTTATTCTTTAGGCGTGCTTTCTCTTAACAATGTCAGCAAATTAATCACTGACATCAGGCCGCAGGTGACACAAAATAATATGGTGATGGATATCCAGCTTCCGCCCTCACAATAATTGCATTGTTACACTTTCACATTTATTAACATCTCTTTGAACCAGAATTTCGCGAATAGAAAGTAATCATAGACGCAGTTCGGCCAATAAATTCATAAGGTTCATCAACGCAAGTGCATCATGGAAATTCATAAAAAATCCGGAAATCTCATAAAAATTCAGTTCTTTTCGTTTTTTCATGGAATTTTTGTAACGGACTTAGGTCTTTTACGTCTAAATATGAGAAAAACCGTTGTAAAATTATAGAAAATTGTACTTTTGAGCGTTCAAATGGGTGTGTCAAGATAAGTTGATGCTAACAAGCCGGATAATCCAGCCTGATCAAGGAACATATCGTTCAGACAGAAGGATTTTCCATGAATAAGCTTGGTGAGAAAATAAACTGATTAAATAATAGAACTTGATTTTACAGGGAGAATATCATGAAAAAGTTCATTATTTTGGTTTTTTCAGCACTACTGACTGTCTCAGCATATAGTCAGACAACGGATTCAGAAGAAACAGAATCGCAAGAGTCCCAATCGCGTGCCTGGTATATAATGCATCAGATGAATACGGCGCCTCTTTTGCTTGGATTGACGCAGCAACTGGGTAGAGTCGTTGAATCTCCGGAACGTAACAATTCTATATGGAACGGTATAGAAGAAGGCGGAACTCTCGAACTGAATATTACCGTTGAAGGAGATATAAGCGGCGAAATCTTTGTCGGATTCTTCGAAGAACCCGAATGGTTATCAGCACCCGTCCAGGTCCGCAGTTTTCCTGCTTCTGGTGTATATACTATAGAGAGTCTTCCGCCGGGACAGTTTCAAATCGGAGCCATGATTGGTTCACTGCCGGCTGCGGCAGCGCTGGGTGTTCAGCAGCAATGGCCCGAACCTGTTGTGATTGAGAAAGGCAAGACTGCTTCCGCCAACATACTCGTATCTGGTGACATTCAGCTGCAGGCCTCGCGAGCGTACGCAAATATAGCTGCAAAAGATTTCTTTGATGATTGGAACGACCTGGATGTGCAAAACCTGCTTCATGGCCGTGTTACAGGTCCCGACGGGCAGCCTGTTCCGTTCGCGCTTGTTCAAATTCGGGAATATAATCCCGGCGCAGGAGGAATCGCGGCGCCGGATTGCGGAACGAACGAGCAGGGTTATTACAAATATGATGGTATAAAATGGCCATATACGCTCGGTGTGATCAGGTACAAACTAATGCCGTCTGTTTTTGGCTATTCTCACCAATTTTTAATGTACAATCATGTATTTGATGAGTGTGAAACTGTAGACTTTCAATTTGACAATTTCCCTGCAGGTAATTCCTCAATAACAGGCCGGGTGCTGGATCAGAATGAAAATCCATTGAAGGAATTTTTCAT
>JARRRJ010000186.1:0-4919 GCA_037380865.1 Sedimentisphaerales bacterium | reverse complement strand
TCCTCGGTCCCGAGATAATTTATCCATGGATAAGGTGTCCTCGGATTTTCAATACAATAATCCTTTTTTTCGTCGTCAAATTTGCCGTAACGCATAACTTGCCCCGTAGTGAGTAATATTTCACATGAATTCTCCAATTATATTCTTAATCATAAATTTGTAAAGCCTGCAAGTATTTGCGAAGTGCAAATTAAGGATTATCCGTATTTGTATTCAAGAAAGACGTATGTATAGTTGTTACAGTTGGATTTGAACTGACATGGAACGTTTTTTTAAGGAAGCATGAAAATGGAAATAAATTTTGGTGATCTGGATTCTGTATCCATCAGCAGTCTCTGCCCGTTAAGTGAACAGTATTGCCCGCAGTGCGGAGCAGATATGCAGGAGGTTGACAGGCTCAACGAAGGAAGTACAATGTTCATCTGGTACGAATGTACCGAACCTAACTGCCATGGCAGCTGGATCGAGAGAATTTCGAGATATTAAAGTCAATTCGGAGTTAGGAATAAAAAATAATCCGAGAAGATAACAAGCCGGTAAATTTCAGAAAATACGGAAACGCTCTCATTCAAACAGCACTAATTCATGGCGGCCCGGGAGCTGCGGGTGAAATGGCAGGCGCAGCTCGTAAGCTCTCGCAATACATGCCAGTTATCGAGCCTTTCCAGACTGCAAAGACGATTGAAGAGCAGGTTGAGGAACTGAAAAACGTCCTCGAAAAAAATACCCTCTTGCCTGTCACACTTGTTGGATTTTCGTGGGGAGGTTGGCTCAGTCTCATATTCGCGTCGGAATATCCCGAATTCATAAAAAGACTTGTTTTCATCAGCAGTGCTCCGTTCGAGCAGAAATACGCCGAGAAAATTATGCAGACAAGGTTAAGCCGGCTCGACGAGGAAGAGAAATCGCAAGTCATATCTCTAATCAAGGCTTTAGATAATCCGGGTACAGAAAACAAGAATCAACTATTTGCAGAGCTTGGGAGAATTCTTTCAAAAGCAGACGCATATGACCCGATTAAAGATTCCGCTGATGAAATTACTTATCGATATGATATTTTTCAGAGCATCTGGAGTGAAGCCGAGCAAATGAGAAAAAGCGGCGAACTTCTGAAGCTTGCCGCAACTATCCAGTGTCCGGTAACTGCAATCCACGGAGACTACGACCCTCACCCGGCGGAAGGCGTTCAAAAACCTTTATCACAACATATCAAAAAATTCAAATTCATACTCCTCCCAAACTGCGGCCATAAACCATGGCTTGAAAAACAGGCAAAGGAACATTTCTACTCAATAATCAAGAAAGAGCTTGTGTAAGAAGTCATTTTTCCTTGCTTTTTCGCACGAACAATTCAATAATACCACCGATTTGTAAGTGAGTTTTGAGGAAACGTTCTGCATGAAAAAAATGAAGTTAGATGCAGAGTACGATAAAGGTTCAATATGTTTTTTTGCCCGAAATGCAAGATACCCTTAAAGAAAAGCTCAAATCCGTTTGGTATTTTCTGGTATTGCCCAACATGTAGTGGAAGAGCTGTTTCGCTGCAAGTGCTTCGAAAAGTAATTCCCCAGAACATCATCAATAAACTATGGCAAAGAGCGAAATCAGGCGAATATAAATCATATCGACAATGCCCGATTTGTGAAAAAGACTTACCCGAAGTCCCCGTTATAAATGACGATAACAGTATACGTCTCGATGTCTGTACAAAATGCTGTTTTGTCTGGTTCGACGGAAAGGAATACGAATCCCTACCGAAACGGGAAATCCCGAAGCCTGAAGAGAAGGAAAAATTACCACTGGAAGCAGGAAAAGCTTTGACTTTGTTAAAAATCGAAAACATGAAGAAGTCAGAAAGGCTGTCTAAGGGGATTTACAAAGATTCTCCGCCCGGGTATCTGCATCATAAGATTCTTGGCTATTTGGGATTTCCAATAGAAAATAATTCTTACACACTCAAACATGCGCCGATTATTACCTGGCTGATCGGGTTTTTAATGGTTGCATTTACTCTCATTTTTATACAAGATCCGGATTCTGCAATAAAAGATTTGGGATTAATTCCAAATCAATTCACACGGTTTTTCGGACTCACTTTTATCACTTCTTTTTTTCTTCATGCAGGTTTTGCACATTTGTTTGGCAATCTCTATTTTCTGCTGGTTTTTGGTAAAAACGTAGAGGATGTTCTTGATAAGAAAAAATATATTCTCATGATAATAACGGCGGCATTAGCCGGAGATTTAATGTATATTATCTTCACTCAGGATAAATCTATTCCCTCTGTTGGGGCTAGTGCCGGAATTTCAGGAATTTTAACCTATTATTGTCTGCGTTTTCCTGATGCCAGTCTTAGCGTTTTCTACTTTATTTATATTAAATGGGGCTGGCTTCGCGTTAACGTTAAAGTATTTATGTTATTTTGGATTGTCTTACAAGTATTGATAGCTATTCATGAGACTTCCGGCACAACTGACGTTTCAGGTTTAGCGCATCTTGGCGGCGCGGGAATCGGCTTCTTATTCTGGGCAGCGGAAGTAGTGACACTTTCCAAAAGCACGGAGACACATGCAGAAGAATTTCAATTTGTTCAGAACAATGATAAATGAGTTAAGGCAGGCTATTGAAGAGCGCTCCGGCTGTCGTGAGCCGCAGGTGGAAAGGCATTATCATAAGCATGATCAGTATATTTGTTATGGGCTGAAGACTCCTGATTTTCACAGGATGATGAAGGAATTCAAGCCTCGATTTCTCGAGTTGTCTCTTTCACAGAGACTTGAACTTGCTGCTGAGCTGATGAGCAGACATATTGGCGAGCTGGGACATGCTGGGATTTATGTTCTCCAGATTAGCGCAAAACAGTTGAGACCCGGACATTTTCCGATACTCGATTCAATCGGAGAGGATTTCAGAAGCTGGTCACACGTGGACTTTTTCAGCACGAAAGTCAATCCGTCTATTTTGTTTAACTATCCCGAACAAACGCTGCAATTTCTTGAAAAATGGAACCACTCGCCAAACAGGTTCAAACGAAGGGCAAGTGTAGTGACATTCATACTTGACGTTGCAAAATCAGGCAGGTTTTTAGATGATACACTCAGGTTCTGTGAAAATCTTATCTGGGACGACGAAGATATTGTCAGAAAAGGAGTAGGCTGGGCGCTGAAGGTTAATATGAGCTATTCGCCGCGGCGTGTGCTCGAATACGTAAAAGACTTGCGCAGGAGGGGAGTTTCATCAACTATCACACTATACGCAATCGAGAAATTAGATCCTCAAATCCGCAAAGAAGTTCTCGCCATAAAGAAACAATAAGATTTTACAGAACGACTATTTGCTTTTTGTTTTTACAAAAGCTGATTTGCCGACTTTTTTGATTTTTCTCAGGTTTTTCAAGTGAATATTTTTGTCACCGTCTTCAAGGAGTTTTAGAGTCTGACATGTCTCAAAAATGTCACATTGCCAGCAGCCTTTATATTTCTTTTTGATAGCGCATCTCCTGATTTTGCAACTTCTGTCCCATCCACCGGCCTTGCAGCCTTTACATCGGATTTTCTGCATCACATGCAGCAATTCGATACACTGCTTATAATTCTTGAACGCCTCGAAGCCAGGCATCTTTGCCATCATATCGGCATATTTATCAAACTCATCCCGTTTTAGTTGCTTTCGCAAATCCCCTGCGAGACTCGCAACTTTCTGCGTATAGCTGGGACATTCGTAACAATATAAGCCGCAACGGCCAATCAGTTCTGTTTTTCTGGGCATTTCTCTTCTCCTGTAACAACTGTAATCAGGCACAATGTTTTCGGAATATGTCTTTACAAAAAATCAATCATGTACCGGCTTCTTTTGTCGGTTCGCTATTTTTCTTGCTGAAGATATCTTGAACATCTCTGAGAAGGAAGAAATTCAAAGCTGTACGGATTGCGATTATAGCCGCGAGCTTTCCTATATCGTCCCAGGTCGGAGCTATAATGGTTTTAAGAATACTTGCTCCGATTAAGAATGCCAGGCCCAAAGAAAAAGCGTGCCCGATTTCGAGCCTGCTTTCCTGAAGCGCTTCGTAGGATTTCGTCGCGACCATAATATCTTTGACGTATATTATAAGTGCTTTCGAAATTCCCATCAAAATCACAATCATTGCGAGTATTTGACAGACGATGACGACCAAATCGTTAATAAAATTAATCACATCTTCCATTTTCGAAGCCCCATCAGGGTTTTGGGACAGGTATATTCTTAAGCTCGAACGGGATTTTGTTATGATTCGGGTCCTCGGCAATAACAAAACGAATAGTAGTTATTTGAGGTACATCGGTTCCGCCCATGCTGCCTCCTCCACCTACATGAGCGGGAAGCTGCTGACTGCCAAACATAAAATGATTCGATAGCGTGCCATCTTCTTTTACAAATCGTCTGGACGAGATTATCTGACGCGGTAAATAATCACCGACTTTCAGTGAAAACGATTGATTACCGCCCGGATTTCGTTCTTCGATACTGTAGTTTATCGATGATCCGGAACGCTGAACATCCTTTATTTTGATCTCGCGGTTGTCTGTTAAGGGAATCCAGTTATCATTCGGCTCGAAGGGCAAATCAACATTTTTCAGTGACCCGGCGCTCAGAGCATAAAAATATCCTTTTATGCTTCCGATTTCTGCACCTGCTTTTTGCAGTATTTCCTTATCGAGCTTTATTTGCAGATTATTTGGTTGCAGTTCGAGTACCCTCTGTGGCCCGGGATTTGTTTCTTTGCGGATTCTCATTACCGATTCCATTATCTGTTTCCATTGAGGATCTCTTTTGGGAATCACCATTCTTGTGTTGTAGCGCAGGCCGTCATAAATCATGGAGCTTGTATTGGGAAGTTCCGGACCCGAAGAAATAACCTGCCCCTTGCTGTCGGTGATTTC
>JARRRJ010000185.1:0-10679 GCA_037380865.1 Sedimentisphaerales bacterium | reverse complement strand
AAGGATATTCTAAGTATCGGCTGCGGTCCAGCCATTATAGAAACAGGTCTAGCTAAATATGGTTTTAATATTACCGGCCTTGATATTTCCCGGGAAGCTCTGAATCAGGCGCCAGACAATATAAGAAGAATCGCAGGCTCGGCAGAAACCCCCTCTTTTTCTGATTGCAGTTTTGATGCCGTGATTTTTGTAGCTTCATTGCAATTTGTAGAAAAATATAAGGAAGCTGTTAAGGAAACTTCACGTATACTTAGACAAAGCGGAAAAATATTGGCTATGCTTATTAATCCACAATCTGACTTTTATAAAGAAAAAGTAAAAAATCCTGATTCTTATATCAATAGAATAAAGCACATAAATTTAGAAGAGATTGAAAATTTTATTAAGAAATACTTCTCTGTAAAAACCGAGTATTTTTTAGGAATCAAAGATTCATATATTTTGTCAAGTAATAATCCTGCTTCAGCAAGCCTTTATGTTATAGAGGGACTTAAAAGGTGACTAATAAAAAAATCAACAAAAATTATTTGGAGTGACTTTTATGGAAAAAAATGTAGATGTTTTAGTTATAGGTGCCGGACCGGCGGGAATAATAAGCGCTGTTACTGCCAGAAAATATTACCAAGAGAAAAAAATTACAGTAATTAAAAGTATTAATGAGGGAGTGATCCCCTGCGGGATTCCATATATGTTTTCAAGCCTGAAAAATCCTGATGAAAATAAGCTTGGTAATGCCGCATTGGAAAAAAATAATATCGATGTGATTGTAGATGAAGCGATTAAGATAGACCGAAGCAAAAAAGTTGTCACATCTAAAAACAATCTTCAGCTTTATTATGAAAAACTGATTCTTGCAACCGGCTCAGTGCCGATTACTCCGCCGATAAAAGGTATTGATAAAGAAGGTGTTTACCAAATATACAAGGATATGGTATATCTCAAAAAACTAATCGAACGAGTAAAAAACGCGACAAATGTTCTAATACTTGGCGGTGGTTTTATAGGAGTCGAGCTTGCGGATGAGATATCCAAAATAAAAGGCTTAAATGTTTCTTTAGTAGAAATGCTTCCTGAAATACTCGCTAATTCTTTCGATGTGGAATTTTCGAAAATTGCTGAAGAAGTATTAGAATCGAGCGGTGTTAAGGTTTTAAAAAATACTAAAGTGAAAGAAATTTTAGGTTCTGAAAATATTGAGAAGGTTTTGTTCAATGATGGCAAAACAATTGATGTTGATACATTAATCATAGGAACAGGTGGAGTTCCTAACAGTAAGATTGCATCTGATGCAGATTTAAGTTTATTCAATGGTAAAGGAATATGGGTAGATGAATATATGCGTACGATTGATCCGGATATATTCGCCGTGGGTGATTGTGCTGCAAAAAGAGATTTCTACACTCATAAAGAAGCGCCTGTTATGCTTGCTTCAACAGCAACTGCAGAAGCAAGAATTGCTGGAGCAAATTTATATAAGTTGAAAGTTGTAAGAGAGAATAAAGGTACAATTGAAATTTATTCTACCTGCATCGATGGAAAAGCATTAGGTTCAGCCGGTCTAACCGAAAATACCGCTCAAAAAGAAGGTTTTGAAATCGTTACAGGCAATGCAGAAGCTGTAGATAAGCATCCTCCAACATTACCAGGAGCCAGCAAAGTTAAAGTTAAATTAATTTTTTCCAAAAATTCAGGTATCATATTAGGAGGACAAGTGGCTGGCGGAATATCATGCGGAGAGTTAATAAACCTTGTAGGAGTAGCGATACAAAAAAGAATGTCTTTTGCAGAATTAGAGACCTTACAAATGGCTACTCATCCATTCTTGACATCCGCTCCTACGATATATCCGATAGTATTGGCGGCACAGGATGCATCGGGGAAAATGTGATTTGATATTTCAGGAATTAGAAAACTTATGAAAGAATTAGTAGTAATAAGTGGTAAAGGCGGGACGGGCAAAACAAGTATAGCTGCGGCGTTTGCTTCCCTTGCCGGAAACGCTGTACTTGCTGACTGTGACGTTGACGCCGCTGATCTGCATATTATTTTGGAGCCAAAGATAAGACAAGCGTCAGATTTTTCCGGTGGTAAAAAGGCTTCTATCATTACTGAAAAATGTATTGGTTGCGGTAAATGTGCCAATATTTGCCGCTTCGGCGCTGTTAGTCTTAATGGATCCAGCAATGGAATAATAGCCAAGACATATACCGTTGATCCTGTATCATGTGAAGGCTGTAAAGTCTGTGTCGAATTCTGTCCGACGGATGCTATTAAATTCGATGATGCGATTAATGGCCGGTGGTTTATATCAGATACACGTTTTGGCCCAATGGTTCACGCAAAATTAGGCATAGCAGAGGAAAACAGCGGAAAATTAGTAACGCTAATTCGCAAAGAAGCCAGAAGAATCGCCGATGCACAAAATAAAGATTTACTGATTATTGACGGTTCACCGGGTATCGGCTGTCCCGTTATTGCTTCAATTACAGGTGCGAACATAGTTCTTGTGGTTACAGAACCAACGCTGTCCGGAAAACACGATTTGGAAAGAGTAGCCCGGCTTACAGCCAGCTTTGGAATAAAAACACTGGTTTGTATTAATAAAGCAGATATCAACGCTGAAATAAGCCGCAGTATCAGTGAAAATGCTATCAAACACGGCTTAAAAGTTATAGGCAATATTCCCTACGATGAAGCTTTTACCAAAGCGCAGATAATGAAAGCAACATTAATCGAATATACAAGCGGCGATATCGCAGAAAAAGTAAAGACGATGTGGCGAGAGGTTATATATGATCTTGGCTAATGTAAATAATCTTATTCAGCAGTCAATTTTACATTTCGAATTTGACATGATAGCTGTCCAATTCCAACTCGTAACGAATATGAAAATCTCAAACGCTTGTCCTCTGTTATCTGGAAAGGGTGGTGTCGGCAAAAGTACCGTTGCTGCCAACATGGCTGTATCTTTATCTCTTGCCGGAAAGAGTGTTGGATTGTTAGACATTGATATTCATGGCCCGAGTATTCCGAAATTACTAAACCTGGAAGACAAAAAATTAACAACCTCCGGTGATGCTATTTTACCTGTACCTGTGTCAGCCAACCTGGTTGTAATGTCGATAGGATTTCTGCTCCAGGATAAAGACAATCCTGTTATTTGGCGAGGACCTATGAAATATCAGATGATAAAACAATTCCTAAAAGATGTGGACTGGGGAATGCAGGACTATCTTATAATCGATTCACCTCCCGGAACCGGCGATGAACCGTTATCAGTAATACAGCTTCTTGAAAATCCCGATTGTGCTGTGATTGTTACCACGCCTCAGGAAGTTGCCTTGTCTGATGTCAGAAAGGGAGTTTCTTTCTGCAGAAGTCTGAATTTGCCTGTTATTGGTGTTATCGAGAATATGAGCGGGTTTATATGCCCGAAATGCGGCGAAAAAACAGATATATTCAAAACCGGCGGTGGCGAAAAGATGGCGAAAGAAATGAATATTCCCTTTCTTGGAAGAATTCCGATAGACCCACAGATAGTACAAGCCTGCGATTCAGGAGAATCCTACATCCAGCAATACAGCGAAAGCCAGGCGGCTAAATCATTCAATGAAGCAATCAGACCTATTTTATTTTGTAAGTAAGCAGAAACGAGTTCTTCAGGTGTGCCGGCCTGTGCTCCTATGACAACCTGGATTTGATTTTGGGAAAAAAGCTGCTTGGCACGCTGACCCATTCCTCCTGCTCATGCACCGGGTGTATTACCTGAATGGCTGCATGAAAATGGTGTAAATGTAATCATTGCAGGAGGTATGGGTCAGCGTGCCCAGCAGCTTTTTGCACAAAATGAAATTGATGTTGTTATTGGAGCACAGGCCGGCACACCTGAAGAACTCGTTTCTGCTTACTTACAAAATACCCTTGTAACAGGAGAAAATATCTGTGATCACTAATCGCTGCAGATGAAAATATAAGTTCTAACTATTTAAACTTGAGATAAAGGAGAATTTGTGAATATCGAGGCAGTTCAAGAAGTTCTATCAGATACACGCAATTGCGTTCACCCGGCATGTATAGTGTGCAGTCCCAAAAATGCACGGGGATTACACATGAAGTTTAGTATCAATGACGATGGAAGTGTTAAGGCAACCTTTAAATGCGACAAATCTCTGGAAGGTTACCCGGGTATGGTCCATGGTGGTGTAATCGCGTCAATCCTGGACGGTGCAATGGGTAATTGTATGTTCGCGCATGGCCGGACAACAGTAACAGTTGAGATGATTACAAAATTCAGGAATCCTCTTACCATAGGACATGAAGCAGTAGTTTCTGCTAAAATCACACGTGCTTCTCATCCTTTATATTTATTAGAAGCCGAGATTAGTCAGGATGGAAAAGTCAAAGCATCTGCAAAGGGTAAATATTACGATCAACCGCAACTATTTGGTTCAGATGAGGTGTTTTAATGCAATATACGGCTAAGGTACTCGAACATTTTATGAATCCACGAAACATTGGTGAAATTCCTGATGCCGATGGCGTTGGGACAGTTGGTTCTGAAGAATGCGGTGACATGATTCGAGTGTGGATAAAAGTTTCTGATGAACATCTTTCTGATATTAAATATAAAGTCTTTGGATGTCCTACAGCAATAGCATGCTGCAGCATGATGACAGAGATTGCAATTGGTAAACATGTTGATGATGCCTGGAATCTAACCGATGACCAGGTCGCCGAAGCACTCGGAGGCCTGCCAGAATATAAATATCATTGCTCTAATCTTGCAGCTTCGACATTACATAAGGCAATAATGAACTATATTTTTAATAGCGTAGCCAAAAAAGAATTGCTTTCTATTCGGATACTTGTAGATAATACTTCTTCCGACAATTTTAAGTCGGAACACGGTTTATCTTTGTGGATTAGGTACGGTCAAAAAAGCATACTTTTTGATACGGGACAAACTAATTTACTTTTACAAAATGCAAAAATATCAGGCGTTGATTTAACTGACACTGATGCAATTGTGCTAAGTCATGGGCATTATGATCACACAGGCTGTTTGCCTGCCGTTCTTAAGATTGCTTCCAAGGCAAAAATTTATTTACACCCGGCCGCAACTGAACAGAAATTCAGTCAGAAAAATTCGGGTGCGAATTATATCGGCATGCCCGACTTGGCAAAGAAGTCCATTCAAGGTCGTCTTGTTACATGGACAGCAGCGCCTGCATACTTATTTCCAACTCTGGCAGTGACAGGACAAATACCGCGTATCAATGATTTTGAAGATGTCGGAGGAGCTTTTTTTACAAATGATAATTGTCAGGAACCTGATGAACTGTTAGACGACCAGGCACTTTTTATCGAATCAACTAAAGGACTTGTAGTTGTTCTTGGCTGCGCGCATTCGGGTGTAGTAAATACGCTTGACTACATTAGTGAATTAACTGGTCAAAATGAAATATATGCAGTCATCGGCGGGATGCATTTAATAAATGCGAGTAAGATACGGATTGCAAATACGGTAGAAGCATTCAAAAAATACAATGTTCAAAAAATTGTCCCTTTGCATTGTACCGGTCAGAAAGCTATGGAAGATTTTAAACATGCACTCGGAAATAGATGTTTGTTTTTAGGTGCGGGTGAGAATATCAGTTTTATGAGCGATTGACAATTGAATGAACTTGCAAAGATTTTTGGAGATTAGCATGAGTATCCTTGTTCCGACAAAAGTATTTTTAACAAGAGGTGTTGGCAGACATCGATATCAATTGAAATCGTTTGAGGATGCATTGAGAAAGGCCGGTGTAGCCCAGCAGAATCTGGTTCAGGTCTCGTCTATACTTCCGTCGAACTGTAAAATCATCGCCAGAAGTGCCGGTTTAGAATTGCTCGTTCCCGGGCAGATTTCTTATTGTGTCATGGCTCGGTCTGACACGAACGAACATGGCCGTTTAGTAGCTTCATCAATAGGTATTGCAATTCCTAAAGATAGAAATAACTGGGGATATATAAGTGAGGTTCATGGTCACGGAATGAATCAGCAGGAAGCATCTGACATGTCCGAAGATCTGGCCGCGGATATGCTCGGTACAACACTTGGGTTTGAGGTTGACCCGAACCAGGCGTGGTCAGAAAAAGAACAGGTTTATAAAGCCAGCGGCCTGATTATTAGAACCTCCAACATTACACAAACAGCAAGAGGACAAGAGGGACTCTGGACGACAACCGTCGCAATAGCAATGTTATTACTGGATTGAAGAATTTCAGGAGAATAGTTATGAGTGATCCTCTAACACCTTATGGTAACAAACCAATGGTTACGCCAATCGTGAATGCTGTCAATTATCATTACAGTTCATTTGAAGTATTAAGACAGATTACAGATGGTGAAATAGACGGCTATACATATCATCGAGATGATAATCCTACTGTTCGCGCCGTCGAGAAAAAAATAGCCGCTCTTGAGCAGGCTCAAGATTGTATTATTTGCACATCCGGCATGGCTGCCTGCACAATGGTGTATTTAACTTATCTAAGCGCTGGAGACCATTTGATATTGTTCCATGATATATACGGAGCGCATTACAAAGTATCGCTTATACTTGAGCGGATGGGCATTGATATTACATGGCTTGATGCCGATAATAGCGATAGAATACTGGATTATATCAAATCCAGTACGAAAATGATTTTTTGCGAAAGCCCGAGTAATCCTTTATGTAAAATTTTGGATATTTCCTTGTTGCGCAAAGCGGCTGACAAGGTCTCAGCTTTACTGGTAGTCGATAACACTTTTGCCACGCCTTTTCATCAAAAGCCTCTTTCACTTGGTGCTGATATTGTAGTGCACAGTGCCACGAAAGCCTTAGGCGGCCACAACGATCTCATGGCGGGTGCGATAGCCTGCTCGAAAGAACATTACGACAAATTATGGTTCACCCGTCAGGCAATAGGGACGACTCTGGATGCGTATTCAGGATCTTTGCTGGAACGAGGCCTTAAAACATTTGAATTGCGTGCCGAAAAAATGGCAGCTAATGCAATGCCATAGCCCAATATTTGGGTAAACACCCAAAAGTCTCGCAAGTTCGGTACCCTGGATTCAAGGATGACCCGGGACATGACACTGCAAAAAAACAGATGAAAAAAGGTTTTGGCGGAGTTCTGGCTTTTAATGTAGGAAATAACCAGGAAGAGGCCAAGATGTTTATTAGTAAACTTAAAATAATATGCCACGCAGTAAGTTTAGGTGCTACCGAATCACTTGTTTGTATACCATATCTCACAACGATGCTTTATATGCCGCCGGAACGTCGTACTGTTTTTGGAGTCCGGTCGAATACAGTAAGACTTTCGGTGGGAATTGAAAAAACTGAAATATTACTTAAAGACTTAGAACAGGCTTTGGAAAACATGGAAATTCATCCTAAGGATAAAATCAGTATTGTGAATGCACAAGCGCGTAATGACATACAGATTTTGGATAAAGTCAAATGAATAATAATGTATTTAAAAATTACCTGGTGAGCTTATCAACGCGGCAAAAGGCCTGGCTTATTATCAGCGTTTTGTCTGCAATATTAATCGGCATTATTGGGATAACATCCAAATCTAACAGTACAGAACTGCCAGGTCAGGAATTTACGACATCGATGAGTATCCGCGAAATTGCAGTAAGTTTAGATATAACCCCCAAAGGCCTGGCACGCGAACTTAATTTGCCGCTGGATATACCCAAAAGGCAACCTCTTAACAAAATAGGAATATCAGATAAGCAATTGGAACATGCAGTTGACCATATACTTTCCCATCAGTCAACGCGAACAAAGTATTTCTTTTTTGCTGCGATCTCGTTGTTTGGCCTGATATACCTGGTACAACTTGGCCGACCGGATAATACTGGTATCTCTCTTCGGTCACTATGGTACCCTCGAATGTTACATATTGTATCCCTTGTTATCGCTGTGGTCTTGTGCGGCTTTGCCTTAGGGAAATCACCGAATCCGATGGAAGGCACTGTTAAGGTTCTTAAAAGCATGGTTGGATTGTATCCGTCCATAATTGAAAAAGTCCTTGCTTTTGCATTTTTTATTTTCTTAGCTGTGGTTGGAAACAAGCTTATTTGCGGCTGGGCATGTCCCTTTGGAAGTTTACAGGAGCTTATTTACAGCATTCCGTTATTTCACAGCATAAAAAAACATAAGTTGCCCTTTGTAGTGACTAATGTTGTAAGGATCGGATTATTTGCTGTAACGTTGCTGATACTGTTTGGCATTATTGGCAACAGAGAACGTTATCGTCTTTCTTATCATGTCGATATTTACTTACCGACCATTTTGCCACTTTGTTTGTCCTTTTGGTTTTGTCTCGTGGATTATGGAGAGAATTAGCTTAGTCAAGGTAAATATTGACAAAGAAAAATGTACAAAATGCGGCTTATGTGTTCAAGCTTGTCCGACACAGGCAGCCAGAGACAAAGTTACAGGTAAACTTCTTGGAGCAGATTGTTTTAGCTGTGCTCGCTGCCTTAATGTATGCCCACAGGATGCCATCAGATATAGCTCTGTATTTTCCAAGAAGAATTAATGGAGGAAATTGTAATGCCAACATACGAATATAAGTGTCAAAATTGTGGCCACACATTTGAGAAGTTTCAAAGCATGAAGGATAAATCCCTGGAAAATTGTCCCGAATGTAATGGAAAAGTTCAGCGCTTAATTGGCGGCGGTGCGGCAATTATCTTCAAGGGGTCCGGTTTTTATGCCACTGATTATCGTTCAAGTAATAATCATGCATGTAATAGAGAGCGTCCCTGTTGCGGCAGGGAAACACCCTGTGACAAGAAACCCTGTGAATAAAAAATCTAAATGAAAAACGAAAATTTAGCCCCTGGATATAAAATGTTGGCTCCGCAGGTATTCTACTGGGAAAATCAAAAAGGCGTAGAATTCCTGAAGCGCGTTGGGATAAGCAAGGGGAATAATGTGCTGGACTTCGGCTGCCGGGTAGGTCATTATACGATTCCTGCAGCGAAAATTATTGGAAGCGAAGGTATTGTATATGCTATAGATATGGAAGAAGAAGCTTTGTCAGAATTAGAGCGGAAAAAGAAGGCTTTGCATTTAACAAACATAAGAATTATAAAGACATCAGGGCAACTGAGTTTGTCGCTGGAGGATAATAGTATTGATGTTTTCCTCCTCTATGATGTCCTGCACTATTTAGAAGAGGCCGATCGGAAAAAGTTATATCAGGAAGCCTTTCGAGTCTTGAACCAAGATGGCCTGCTCTCTGTTTACCCTAAGCACTGTTTGAAAGACGATCCGATAATGGAATTTCAAAATATGAGCTTGGAAAAAATCCAGCAGGAGATTAAGAATTCTAACTTTATTTTTATTGAGAAACATTGCGGCATTATAAGTCATGATGACAATCTCAACCAGGGCTGTGTATTTAACTTTAAAAAGAAGAGTGATAGCTAAATCCTTTAATAACTGACAAAAAGTCGCTTGGAATTTATCATTATTACGGAGTTAAAAGCAACAAGCAACAAAATTATGTCTATAATAGATTTGATAAAACGCAAGAAAAATATTACATACGAGGAAAGTGACGGCATAACTTTAGCTACACTTACAATAAACCGTTTTGAAGACAGAACATTCACATTTAAAGGATTAAAAAATAAATATACAGGACTTAAAGGTGAAGATCTACTTAAACTGATTCAGGAAGAAATGGATAACACGCTTATACTTTATCATTACAGGACAAAGGTAAAGAAATACGCCGACAGAAAAGGAATTACTCAGATAGAAATAAAAATAATCGGCAATGCAAGTACAATGAGTAGATATAATCCGTTAGACGTTGAAATGGAAATAAAAACCGAAATATGACTTTATATTTTTGCCTGAAATAATTCTAAAGGATAGTTATGTCAAACGAACAATCAGGTAAGATTTTGACTGACAGCAATAAACAGCAATACATATTCGGGCCTGTCCCGTCCCGAAGGCTGGGAAGGTCACTTGGCATCGATCTTGTGCCCTTTAAGACGTGCAGTTATGACTGTATATACTGTCAGTTGGGAAGAACCACAAACAAAACAACTAAAAGAAAAGAATGGGTGGATCTGCAGAATGTCAATGACCAACTCAAAGACCATCTAAACTCAAAACTTGATTATATCACCCTTTCCGGCTCCGGTGAGCCGACATTGTTTTCAAGACTCCACGAGCTAATTTACAGGATTAAAGAAATTACCAATATCCCGGTGGCAGTACTTACCAATGGCTCGCTGTTATGGCTGCCTGATGTAAGAGATGCTTTGAAATCTGCTGACGTGGTTGTTCCATCACTCGATGCTGGAAGCAGCAAGATATTTCAATATGTTAATAGGCCCCATCGGGATATTACATTCAGCAAAATGCTTGAGGGACTTGTGGATTTTCGCAAGGTTTATAGTGGACGATACTGGTTAGAGGTATTCCTATTGGCCGGAGTAACAACTTCAGGAGCAGAAATCGATAGATTAAAAACCTGCATAGCTGCTATACAACCTGACTTAGTTCAGGTAAACACGGTTACCCGTCCACCAGCCGAAGATTTTGCCGAGCCTGTGCCAAAAAAACAATTAGAGCAGATAACTGACCAATTATATGAAAGAGCAGAAG
>JARRRJ010000184.1:0-4941 GCA_037380865.1 Sedimentisphaerales bacterium | reverse complement strand
ACAGTTTTCTGTCCAACTTGCGATAGCTGATGGCTTCTGCAATATGCTCAGCGGCAACATTTTCATTGCCGGCCAAATCTGCTATCGTTCTTGCTAGCTTGCATATTTTGTCGTGGGCACGCGCGCTCAGGCCGAACTCTGCCATCGCGTGCTTGAGTAGAAGCTCACCTGAAGAGTCGAGCTGGCAGAATTTTTCGACCTGCCTGTGACTCATCGCGGCGTTTGTGTGGATTTTTCCGTTGCCGAATCTTTGTGCCTGTATTGCGACGGCTCGGGTGACATCGTTTCTCATTGAAGCAGAATCAAGCTCACCTGCCCTCGAACGCAGCTTTCTGAAACTTATCGCAGGCACGTCGATATGAATGTCGATTCTGTCGACCAGAGGACCGGAGACCTTCGAGAGGTATCGCGTAACCTGGTTTGGTGTGCATTTGCATTTTCTCGTATCGCTTCCGAAATAGCCGCACGGACACGGGTTCATCGCGGCAACAAGCATGAAGCGAGCGGGAAACTGGATTGTTCTTTTTGCGCGTGAGACAATCACAAATCCGTCTTCGAGCGGCTGGCGTATCATCTCAAGAACATGACGCGGAAACTCGACAAATTCGTCGAGAAACAAAATCCCAAAATGAGCGAGTGACAATTCCCCGGGTCGCGGCGAGGATCCTCCGCCGACAAGAGCCGGGCCGCTCGCGGAATGGTGAGGCATGCGCACGGGACGAACTGCAATTAGAGATTTATTCTTGCCAAGCAGGCCCACGGAAGAATAAATTCGTGTAGTCTCAAGTGACTGTTCAAGATTCAGCGGCGGAAGAATCGTCGCTAATCTTTGCGCAAGCATCGTTTTCCCCGCACCGGGCGGTCCAATCATCATTATATTATGGCCGCCTGCAGCCGCAACTGTAAGCGCGCGTTTTACTGATTCCTGTCCCTTGACATCCGAAAAATCAATTTCGTAATTTGCCTCGATATCGAAAAGTTTATCCACGTCTACATTAGTCGGTTCGAGCGGCAGCTGGCCTGATAAGTAACCGACAGCCTGGGCCAGGGTTCCTATAGCGAAAACTTCGATATCTGAGACAACCGCAGCTTCGTTGGCGTTCTCCAGCGGAACGAGCATTCTGGAAAAGCCGTTCGCGGCGGCCGTCATTGCCATGCTCAGTACGCCGTTCACAGGTCTGACTCTGCCATCAAGGGCAAGCTCACCCACTACAATCACATCGTTCAGTCCCGAGTTGAGCAACGAGTCCTGGCCCACGAGCATTCCGAGAGCGATAGGTAAATCGAACGCAGGTCCGGCTTTTTTCACATCAGCTGGCGCGAGATTTATGAGCGATTGTGTTCTGGGGTGCTGGAAGCCGCTGTTTATTATTGCGCTTCGCACTCTCTCGATGCTTTCCTTTACCGCGGTATCAGGCAGGCCGACGATAATAGACTTTTCGAATCCGTGTCTGCCTACGTCGACTTCGACTTCGCAAATTACTCCTTCGATTCCCTCGAGCGTAACGCTATGCAGTCTGGCTAACATATTTTCTCCAAAGATGACAAATATTGTTATTCCAAAAACGTCTCCAGTGGGTATAATACAACTTAAACCTGAAATTAAAAGAAGAATTTTCTTCTTTCTTAAAATATGTATAACCTCGATTTATCAGAAATCAAAAATTGCCAAAGGAGCATATAAATGCCGACAATAAAGGATGTAATTGTTAAGAAACCATCCAGTGAAGAAGAAACAACATGCCTATCCTGGCCTTTATGGCAGTGCGAGCCGAGCACTTTCGACTGGATTTACAGTGAAAAGGAAACCTGCCTGCTCATAGAAGGTGACGTGACAGTAACAGACGGAACCGGCTCAGTGAACTTCGGGCCCGGCGATCTTGTAATTTTCCCCGAGGGCCTCGAGTGCAACTGGAACGTTCGCAAGGCTGTAAAGAAATATTATAATTTCGGATAAACAGTGTCGTATCACAAGCTTTTTGCCTGGTAAACATTTGAAAAGGAAAAAGATGGTCGCCGATTTTATTGGAGAAGATTTTTTGCTGCAAAGTGAAACAGCCAAAAGGCTGTATCATGATTATGCGGAAAATATGCCTGTTTACGATTATCACTGTCACCTGCCTGTAGAACAGATTGCAAGAGACCACAACTTCGAGAATGTCACACAGGCCTGGCTCCTCGGCGATCATTACAAGTGGCGCGCGATGCGAACCAACGGCGTATCGGAAAAATATATTACAGGCGACGCAAGCGATTACGAAAAATTCGAGAAATGGGCTGCTACTGTTCCATACTGCCTGGGAAATCCCCTGTATCACTGGACGCACCTCGAATTAAAAAAGCCTTTCGGAATCAGAACGCTTCTTGGGCCAGAAAGCGCCAAAGAAATCTACGAACAGGCGAGCGAAATGCTAAGGTTGAAAGAATTGAGCGTGCGAAATATATTGCGTAAGATGAACGTGAAAGTTCTTTGTACAACTGAGGGACCTCTCGATTCACTGGAGTATCACAGGAAAATTCGCTCCGATAATTTCGATGTGACAGTTCATACTGCATGGCGTCCTGACCAGGCAATGGACATGGAAGATATTCAGTCGCTTAAAGCGTTTATCGAAGAACTTAAAGAAGTCTGTGACATGGAGGTAAGGGATTTTAGCTCGTATATCGAAGCCCTTCGAAAGCGACATGACTATTTCCAGGATAACGGCTGCAGGCTTTCAGACCACGGGCTTGAAACAATGTATGCCGAGGATTATACCGAGAAGGAAATAGCGAAAACCTTCGACAAAATACTTGCCGGAAAAAGTCTCGACACAGGAGAATCTCTGAAATTCAAATCGGCAATGTTATACGAGCTGGCTCTTATGGACCACGAATCAGGCTGGGCACAGCAGTTTCATATGGGTGCACTTCGCAATAATAATACACGGCTTCTAAAGGTTCTCGGCAAAGATACGGGATTCGATTCGATTGGAGATTTCGAGATGGGCAGGCCGCTCGCTAAATTCCTCGACAGGCTCGACACAATCGACAAACTCACCAAAACAATTCTCTATAATTTAAATCCCCGGGATAACGCGCTAATAGCGACAATGATAGGCAACTTCCAGGATGGCTCAGTTCCGGGCAAAATGCAGTTCGGCTCAGCATGGTGGTTCCTCGACCAGAAGGACGGCATGGAGCGACAAATCAGAACGCTCTCGAATATGGGATTATTAAGCAGGTTCGTTGGGATGCTCACTGATTCGCGCAGTTTCCTATCTTATCCAAGGCACGAATACTTCCGCAGGATATTATGCAACATGCTGGGAAGTGACGTGGAAGCAGGTCTGCTCCCGAACGACATAGACCTGCTCGGGAAAATGGTTCAGGACATCTGCTTTAACAACGCCAGAGAATATTTCCCTATGGAAATTGATTGATTTTTTTCTTCACAATAGCGTCCTGTTGCTATGGAATTTGCGGCGGGACATACGCGCAAAAAGGTTCCTGGGCCATATAATTTCCTGTGGCCGCGAAGGCTCTTCCGCGACATCCGCCGCAGGCAAATCTATAGGCGCAAAGGCCGCATTTGCCTTCGAGCTGATTACTGTCTCGCATTCGCGCGAGGTCTTTGTTGTTGTACCATATTTCAGCGAGTTTATCCTGGAGGACATTTCCGCATTTAACAGGCAGGTAACCGCATGGAAATACATCTCCCTGGTGCCCGATGAACAAAACTCCGATTCCCGCGAGACAGCCTCTTGATTTTGCATGCGACTTGGGATTACCTGTTCCGCCTTGTTGCTTGACAACACGTTCATAATGTGGGCCGCATGTCACTTTTATCTGCATTCCTCCTCGTCTTTCCAACTCGTATATTTCAAGCATTTTATCTTCATACTCCTCCGGCGAAAGCATATCCGTTTCAGTTAAAGATTCGCCGCATCCTACAGGAACGAGCATGAATATGTGTACAGCCGCCGCTGTGAGTGAGTTTGCAAGCGCGTACACTTGCTGCAGCTGATGTGCGTTATGCTTTGTCAAAGTGAGATTGATTTGAAAAGGAACTTGTTTGTCTCGAAGATGTCTGATTCCTTCCAGAGCTCTCTCGAAAGAACCTTCGAGCCTGCGAAGATGGTTGTGAACTTCCGGCGTCGCTCCATCAAGACTTACCGAGACTCTCATCACGCCGCTCTCGTGTATCCGTGAAGCTATGCTCGAATCAATTAATGTTCCGTTCGTTGCCAGAGCCGGGATAATTCCGAGTGACTTCGCGTACCTGATTAAATCGAACAAATCTTCTCTGCAGAGAGGCTCACCCCCCGAAAAAACCAGCACAGGCATCATGGGCTGAGCTTTGCCAAGCAAGGACAATTGCTCAATCAAGTTCTTAGCCTGAGGAGTCGTGATGTCCCTCGGAGCAGTTTCGTCAGACTCTATTCTTCTGCAATGAGCGCACGTCAGGTTGCACTTTATCGTGCTTTCCCAGAATAGAAGTCTTAACATTTGTTTTGGTGACGAAGAATTATTCATGCAGCAAATTATTCCTTTACGAATTTCTTTATTTGTGCCGTCGCAGTTTCCTTACGTTCAGCAGAGCCATCCATTTTTGCGAACCCATCGACAAGCTTAAGCAGTTCGGGATCAGGCTCAACCTTGCCGTATCGCAGAGTGACATTGAGAAACGCCGAATCGAATCCGTAATCGAAAGCTTTGCTTACGTATGCTCGCGTTATACCTATGCTGCGCTTGAGTTTTTTCGCTACAATAGCAGGACGCATGATACAATGGGCGCCTGCTGTCTTTTTTTCACTTATTATTCTTTTTGCAGTTTCGAATACAACATGTGTCTTTCCGGGCATACTGTCATCGTGCTGCAGGTCGGAAACCAAAGGGCAAACTTCCAGCTCGAAAAAGACCTGCTCAGGATTGAAGTTGTAGTCTTTGACAGCTTTTTTG
>JARRRJ010000183.1:0-4951 GCA_037380865.1 Sedimentisphaerales bacterium | reverse complement strand
GTAGTAGCAGTCGCAGCGGTAATGCTCACAGGTGAGAGAAGAGCGCCCGTCGCAAAAGCCAGGAAGGAAAAGGCTCCGAAGGTAAAAAAAGAGAAACTAAAAAAGCCAAAAAAGCAAAATAGATTGGGCTTGCTGCTTTACATGGATGCTCGCCGGAAGCAATTCATTCCACATATAGTGCCTCCTGCAAAGAATTTGCAGCACACATTCAGAATCGGTTTCTTGACAAGGACTTATGTTTTGTCCTTCGCTGACTCAAGATGAGTGCTGAGAATTTGGAGCATGAGTTTTGAGGCTTTTCCTATACCTGCAGGCTGAACCTGCTGTTATGTTCCCTTCGTAGAAAAATCCAGTTAAAAAGAACTTGAAGTACTTAAACGAAAGGAGCTTATCATGGCAACTCGAAAATATATAGATTGCAGGGAAAATCCTGATCCGGAAGCTAAATGCACAGTCGCAATTTCAGCGGATAGTGAAGAAGAACTTCTGAATACAGTAGTTCAGCACGGCATTGCGGTGCATGGCATGAAAGACAGTCCTGACTTGAGAAAAGAACTTAAGAGTTTGATCAAGGAAGGCGAGCCGGTTTCGTGATATTACTTGATTTAAGGTAAGAAATTTGTCGCGAAGGGTCGAAGGAACATGAACAAGCATATTCTTTCGTGCTCCTGCGAATGTGCGGATTTCTACATTGATTGTATGAGGGATCAGGTACTTTTGGTTATCCGTGTTTGCACTTTGTGCCAGGAATCGGTAATCAGAAAACTTTCTTCCATGTTGTCAAGTATTGACAGAAACTTTTTCATAGGGATGGAGAAAGTCAAAATGTTTTGCTCGACATAGGGTCTGGCGGAGACGTCGAACATCCCGAGTATTGCCCTGGGATTTTCGGCGTCTTTTTCAAAAAGCGGGAACTCGACTATTGAGCCGCAACCGGCGGAAAAAGGACAGAATACACCGTTTGGATTGTCTGTGTCGAAATTGGCCAATGTAAAAAGACCTGAAAGTACATCGGGATGTGCGAAGAAAATGACTACTTCAGGGGAGTCTGTTTCGTCGAGTTTGTCCCATCTTTTGAAAGTTATATATTTGGCTGGTGCTTTGAAGGTTGGCACTTTTTCCATGAGTTCTTTAACAAGCTCAGGTGTTTTTCTATATCGCTCGCCTTCGAACCTTCCCGGTATGCCGCACGAAAGGAAGTATTCGAAATCTGGCATAAGCTCTGTGCTGAATCCGAGGTATCTTTTGCCTCCGTGACAGCCTATCGAGTCGCTGCTGAAACAGACGGATTGTCCGTTTTGCACTTTAGCTATATCGAGCATAATGCAGCGATGTCCCTGGGAAGGTTTTATCAGCTCTGCGTTTTTGATTTCATCGGAATAATAAAAAATAATGGGCAAATCCGAATCGTTGAAATATTTTTTCCACTGTGCTGTGAATTTCTCTTTTATTTTTGCATCCATGTCTTTTTTCCTTGAAATTCAGCCGCGTATGTCTTCCTCTTCTGCATCGTCATATTCCTGGTCCAATTCGTCATCGGATGCGTCCTGGATATCTTTGATTATCTGGCGTGCCTTGATAGCGTACTCTTCCGGTACGAGTACGCGCGGAACCATGCCGTCAAGACAGTAGACGTTCTGCAGGTTCTCGTTGTCAATCTGAACGGGAATACCGGCATTTTCGAGATTTGCCTTCATCAGGTAAGCAAAGGTTATATCGCTTGCGGCGTAAACCTCGACATATTTTTCCATTTTATTACCTCCCGGAGATAATTAATAATAGTATTATAGCGATATTATACCAAAAATCGGTATTCATTACAAAGATTTCCTTAAGACATTCGGGATTCAAACAAATATCCGCGAGCTATCGCCTGGCTGAAAAGGTATAGCCGTATTTCCAGCCTTTGCCTTTTCTGTCCTGCTCATATCCCTGAGCGAGCATTCTCGTTTGCCACTGTTTGGCAGATTGCTCGGAAGTAAATTGCTGCATCACTCTGAAGTCAGCGGGATTTCCAAGCTCAGCCTTCATTTTTTTCGGCTCATCACTAAGTCCTGCATATCGCATATACACGCAGCTTTCTCAGAATGTTTGATTAGATTGTTTTTTTACGTCTGCTATTTTTTGTTGATCATAATAAGAGCGATGTTTTGCACGTTCCTCATTATATTACTTCCGTCGCGAAATAATAGAGCGTTTTTTGGCTGCGAACATTTTTGTCTCATGTCTGCCGCTCAGGTTTTTTGCGTATCTCGTGACAAGAACTTGAACTTCTGCGTCTGATTTGATACAATAATACAAAACTTGCCTCCACGAGGACAACAAACTCCTGGCTTAAAGGAAAGGACGAATCATGCACAAGCGAAGAGGTTTCACCCTGATAGAACTACTTGTAGTGATAGCTATTATCGCGCTTTTGATGGGGATTTTACTGCCCGCACTGCAGCGTGTGAGAAAGCAGGCAAAAGGTGTGGTGTGCGAAAGCAACCTGCGTCAAATCGGTATGGGAGCCAATTTATATTCTGGCGATTATGACTTGTATGTACCGAGAGGTCTTGGCGGCGGCTCAGGTCAGGCCTGGTTCCAGCTCTTTATGCCTTTTCTGTCACAGAAGCCTGTGAATAACGATTATCGCACAGTGAAAATCTACTATTGTCCCAGCTATCCTGACAAGGAACAGACTGTTTGCTATGTTGTCAACGGCTGGGATTTTAGCAGCAGAACTGACAAAAGGGGAAGTGAAATAGTTCGCCCTACGAAGCTGAGCGAGTGCAGGAAGCCGGCATTGACTACTTATCTTGCCGACAATGAGGACGGGCCCTGGCGATCTATAATAAGGAAGGCAAACGATGATGGGGAAAATCGATGCGATGTATGGACGCTCACTCATCTGCCCGATTCCGATAACGAAGATATAACACAGGGCAGGCGAGTTGCACGAGCCAGGCACAAGGAAAAGGGATGCAATATGCTCTTTCTTGATTGGCATGTCGAATATAAGGAAGCTGAAGATGTAAATATCGATATGTGGCGATTCATAAAATAAGAACGCATTTTTTTAACACACTAAAAATCTTTATCTCTTCTCAAGCAAATCTAAAAGAAGTGCTATAAGAAAAGTCGTTGCGGTTCCTAATACTATGAGCCAGCTCCACGCGAGGTTAATAATCTTGAAGTGGGAAAGCAATAAAAGTGTAGTCATTGCGGCTGTGCTGAAAATCATCGCGAATACATTCGACCAGTTTTGAAAAGCCGATGTGACTTTGTGAGTTTCACTGTGTTTCGATTTTGTCAAAACGCCAAGCAGGAAAACGCCAAGAGTTGCTCCTCCGGTTACTGAAAAAATCTCGAATGCGAACCAGAGAATATCTTGGACGGGACTGCACGCAAAAGCAATTAATCCAAGGATTATTCCGAATCCTATAACTCCTGCGCGGGAAATCAGAAGATAATGCTTTTCACTTGCGTTCCTCTTTATAAGCGGCCTGTAAATGTCGGTGACAAACGAGCACGAGAGCGAGCTTAGCGGTGAGTCAATGCTTGCTAAAATTATCGCCGAGAGCAGGAGACCTTTTAGGCCCATAGGTAACGAATATGTTATGAAGTGTGAGAGTACTTCCTTGGATTGTTCGGGCTTTGCCACTTCCGGATGCTGCTCGTAGAAAACGAATAAAAGTGTGCCTATCGCAAGGTATATGCACAATACAGGCAATGCGCCGAGAATCGTAGCAATTATGGTGTTCTGGCTCTTCTTGCGGGTTTCTACAGTGAGTAGTCTCTGGACCATTTCCTGGTCGGTTCCGAATACAGCCAGACCGATAAAGAAAGCATTAGCCGTGCCTGCCCAGAATGTTGTTGCATCGTTGAGTTTGAAGTTGAAATTGAATACACTGAGACGTCCCGCACTTTCCGCTGTTTGCCAGGCTGATGCGAGATTGCCCTGCAATTCAAAAAAGAGAAATATCAGTAAAGATATGCCTGCTATGAAAAAGATTGCTGCCTGATACGCGCCTGCCCAGACGACTGCTTTTATCCCTCCGAATGCGATGAAAATTATACTCACAATAGTGAAAAATAAAATCGCCTGTGGAAGGTTCCAGCCAATGATGTACGCTACCGCCATGCAAGTAGCGTATAATCTGACTCCCGATGCGGTCAGGCGAGTTATGAAGAAGAATATCGAGCCTGTGTATTGTGTTTCAGCTCCGAATCGGAATTTGAGATACTCGTAAATGCTCGTGCATTTGTATTCGTAAAATACGGGGATGAACAGAAACGCGACTGCGATACGAGCCGCGGCTGAGCCGAAGAAAAATTGCAGATACTCCCAGTTCTCGCTGTACGCGATGGCGGGTACTCCGACAATTGTCAGCGCACTGACTTCCGTTGCGACGAACGACAGACACGCAACAATCGAGGGAACTTTTCTGCTTCCGAGAAAAAAGTCACCAGTGTCTTTTTCCTTGCGTCCAAAAAAGTATGAAATAAGAAATAACGGGATTACAGCTAAAGAAAGGACAAGAAAATCAAAACCACTCAGTTTTGATAAGATATTACATTGAAAAAAATTCACTGTCATCTGGCTGTTTCTATTGCTTTGCGAAGTGATTGGTTACATTGACTAAGAATTTGTATGGCTTTTTTATAATCGACATTGCGAAAGTGCATAACTATAGCAGCTTTTACTTTCCCATTTGATTTTCGCAGAAGTTTTTTTGCATTAGGTCGCGTCAGGTTTGTCATTTCCATTACAATTCTTTCCGACCTGTCACGCAGTTTCTCATTTGTCGCATTGAGATCAACCATGAGGTTGCCATAAACCTTGCCAAGCTTTATCATTACAGTCGTCGTAATCGTATTGAGAACAAGTTTTGTTGCAGTTCCCGCTTTCATTCGAGTCGAGCCTGTAATAACTTCCGGACCCACGACGGGATTGATTCCAATATGCGCG
>JARRRJ010000182.1:0-4953 GCA_037380865.1 Sedimentisphaerales bacterium | reverse complement strand
GCAGTCTCGCTCCAATTGACGTGCAACCCGGCAATTCAAAGGAAGTAACCATTCCTTCCGAGTTTCCTAAACAGGGCAAGCCCGACACGGAATATTTCCTGAATATAAAGTTCCTATTGAACCTTGATGTTTCCTGGGCTGACAAGGGATATGAAGTTGCGGCTGCTCAATTCAAATTACCGATACAGGCTGCAAAAGCGCAAATATTTGTTCAATCAGGAAATGTTAATCTTAAGGAAAATGAGAACCAGTACCAGATAAGCGGTGAGAAGTTTCAATTGATAATCAATAAAAATACAGGAAATATAGCACGGTATTTCTATGACGGCCAGGAGCTGATTTCGCAGGATTTGCAGCACAATTTCTGGAGAGCACAAACAGATAATGACAGGCGCGGCTGGAAAACTCATGAGAAGCTTGCGTACTGGCGAACAGCCGCACAAGATATAAAGCTCGCTAAGCTGACAACTGAAAAGAACAGAGATAATTCTATCAGCGTTAATGTCTCGAAAGAATTACCTGAAGGAAAAGGTGACTTGACAAATACGTATCAAATCTTTCCGAACGGATGGGTAAAAGTCACAACTGTCTTTAATCCGCAAACTGGCCTGTCCAATCTGCCGCGATTTGGCATGCAGACGAAAATTCCATCTAAATTCGATAACATTACTTATTTTGGAAAAGGGCCTCACGAAAACTATATCGACAGGCAGCAAAGCGCTGATGTGGGTCTGTATGAATCGACTGTGGAAAATTTTGGCGAGCCGTATATTTTTCCTCAGGAGAATGCAAACCGCACTGGAGTAAGATGGATGGCATTCACGGACGATAGCGGGAAAGGTTTGCTAATCACTGCTGAAAATCAGTTGAGTATGAGCGCCTGGCCATGGTCACAGGAAGCTATCGAGAAGGCAACTCATACGAATGAATTGAAAAGAGAGTCGTACAATACGATAAATATTGACCTGGTACAGATGGGAGTTGGCGGCAACGACTCATGGAGCAACGATGCTGCACCTCTGCCCAAATACCAGGTAAAGGCTGAAAAGATGGAGTATTCATTCTGGATTAAACCAAAAAGTTAAAACATAGAAGTGAGTTAAAATGAGATAAAACTATTCAATACAACTTTAGTCACTTTCAACTTCTGAACTGGAGGTATTTAATATGAGATATCGAGTTAAGAAAATCAGAACATTTTTGTGTAGCGTGGTGTTAGCGTTTTTCATTGCGGCCCTAACGGCTTATTTGCCGGTACAGGCACAGGATTTGAGTGAGTTCGAAAAACGGATGACCGAGTTTTCGCTGGATAACGGTCTAAAGTTCCTGATTTACGAACGCCACGAAGCACCGGTGATTTCATTCCATATACATGCTGATGTCGGCTCTGTCGACGAAGTAAAAGGCATCACGGGAATGGCGCACATTTTCGAGCATATGGCATTCAAAGGAACGACTACGACCGGCACAACGGATTATGAGGCTGAAGCTAAACTGATGGACCGGATGGACAAATTGTTTGACGAAATAAAGACAGAACAAAGGAAAGGCGATCAGGCGGATGAGCAGCGAATTGAGCAATTACAGGAGCAATTCGATCATGCACAGGAGGATGCTCAGAAATATATTGTTCACGACGAGTACGAAGAAGTGCTGACGCGCGAAGGAGCGGCGGGTTTCAACGCGTATACGAGCGACGATTATACGTGTTATATCGTGAGTTTGCCGTCAAACAAGCTCGAGCTCTGGATGTCACTGGAATCGGACAGGTTTGCCCATCCTGTGCTGCGCGAATTCTACAAGTAAAAAAATGTAATTATGGAAGAGCGCCGGATGAGTGAGAACAGACCAACCAGTCGGCTGTATGAGGAATTTAACGCAATCGCTTTCCTGGCCCATCCGTACGGGGAGCCGGTAATCGGTCATATGAGTGATATTGGAACTATCACGCGAAGCGAAGCAAAAGCTTTCTTCAAAAAATATTATAGTCCGAGCAATCTTACGATTGCCGTCGTCGGCGATGTTTCTCCCGAGCAGGTCAAACGTCTGGCAAAAAAATATTTCGGCGGTATTCCCAGCGGCCCGAAGCCTGAGCCTGTTGAGACGGAGGAGCCGCCTCAGAGAGGAGAGCGCCGCGTTACTATAGAGGACCCGGCGCAGCCCATGATTATAATTGGCTACCATCAGCCGGGTATTAACCATGTCGACAATGCAGTATTTCTGGCGATAGACCAGATTATCGGCACGGGACGAACCTCGAGGCTCTACAAGTCTCTGGTTAAGGAAAAAAAGATTGCTGTCTCCGTTGCTTCCGGGTCGGGCTGGAGTAAATACCCAAGCCTGTTCGCTTTCAGGGCTATACCAGCTAAAGGTCATACTAATCAGGAGTGCGAAGAAGCTATCTACGCTGAAATTGGGAAACTCAAAAAAGAGCCGGTGACGCCGGAGGAATTGGCGAAAGCCAAAGCACAGGTTCGTGCAAGCTTGATAAGGATGCTGGATTCCAATGACCAGCTTGCCAGAGAACTGGCCTTTTATGATGTCATTACAGGTGACTGGAAAAATCTGTTCGAAGAGCTGGATAAGATCGAAAAAGTCTCGGCAGATGATATTCAGCGTGTGGCAGGTGAGTATTTTACTCGCAATAATCGAAGCGTCGGAGTTATTGAGACAGTTCAGGATGGAAATTAATTTTCAGCAGGAGTATTGAGATGAGAAATCATAAAATTGACATGAAGAAAGCATTGATGTTTTTTACTTTGGTATTGTTGTTGGCGACTATAAGTTGTGCTGAGAGAAGTGCCAGGCAATATGAGAATTTAAAATACCCTGCATTGGGCAAGGCTGAAATTCCGAAGATCGAGAGAGTGACTCTTTCGAACGGGATGAGATTGTTTTTACTGGAAGACCATGAATTGCCGCTAATTAACGCTTTCGCTTTGATTCGGACTGGTTCTGTTTACGAGCCGGCTGATAAGACAGGCCTTGCGTCAATAACAGGGACTGTAATGCGGACTGGCGGGACCACGAGCATGACTGGAGACCAGGTCGACGAGGAGCTGGAACAGATTGCCGCATCCGTATCCACAGGCATTTCACAGAACACGGGAAGTGCATCAATGTCTGTTCTCAAGGAGGATGTCGATACAGGTGTGAAGATTCTGGCTGACGTTCTGATGAATCCCGCATTTCCCGAAGACAAAATCGAACTGGCAAAAATTCAGGCGCGCAGCTCCATTGCCAGGCGAAACGACAATATGCAATCTATCGCGTCGCGCGAATACCTGAAGCTTATTTACGGCCCGCAAAGCGTTTACGCAAGACACACAGAGTACGCTACTATAGACAATATAACACGAGACGATCTGGTTTCCTTCCACAGAAAATATTATCAACCCAATAACATGATGCTTGCTCTCTGGGGTGACTTCGACTCGAAAGAGATGAAAGACAAGATTGAAAAAGTATTCGGAAACTGGGAAAAAGGTGATGTGGAGCCCGGAGGTGTGCCGCAGCCACAATATGAATTTAAACCGACTGTCAACTTGGTCAGCAAAGATGATATTAATCAAAGCAGCATTTTTCTGGGCCATATAGGCGGACTTATGAACGATCCCGATTATTTTGCCCTGATCGTGATGAACGAGATTCTTGGAAGTTCTTTTACGAGCAGACTCTTCAAAAATGTTCGTTCACGCATGGGATTGGCCTATTCCGTTGGCGGAGCATACCAATCTGATTATGATCATCCGGGAGTTTTTTATATAGCCTGCCAGACAAAATCCGAATCTACAGTTCAGGCAATCAAAGCGATGGTGAATGAGGTCAAAAGAATTACAGAATCGGAGGTGACAGATGAAGAGCTCTCACTCGCAAAGGAAGCTTATCTGAATTCGTTCGTTTTCAATTTCGAGTCAAAAACGCAGGTCATTCGACGTTTGATGATGTTCGAATATTTCGGGTACCCGGAAGATTTCCTTCAGCAAACGAGGGAAAATGTGGAGAATGTCACCGCGGCGGACGTGCTTCGTGCAGCACGCGCGCATCTGAGGCCCGATGAAATGCAGATACTTGTCGTGGGACGTCCCGAGGACTTTGACGAGCCTCTCTCCGAACTGGGAACAGTGAAAGACATTGATATCACAATTCCGGCACCGTAAACTCAGCTTGACACTGTCCGACAACAAGCAGCGCGAGCGCAGCCGTTTTGGGATACTCTGTGTTCTTACCTGGTTTTCAGTCTCATCACGGTCAGAGAGCGTGCCGAAAATTTGTGAGAAAACTCCGTGCCGCTGATTTCTACGCTGCTCATCACAGGTACTATCTTTTTCAGTTGGTCCAGAGAATTGTTGTCACTCAGGCTCGCGGAAGTCAGGACACTGACAGCCGCTTGTGTTCCGATACTCGTTAGGCCGCTCACTTTCAGCGAGGAAGTGACATCTTTATCGGATAGATTTATCGCTTTGACGATTATGTCACCCGTAGCTTCATCACTGCCTGCCTGCGCGAAGAAATCCGTAGTCACAGGAGCAGTTACATCGTGTACCAGGTTTCCATCGAGGTAACACATGATGTGATTGCCCGAGAGAACTATTTTGATGTCGTACCAGCGATTTGTCTCTATCTGGCCGGGAACATGTGATCCTACGGGATTCTGGTTGAATTCTATGGCATGTTCCTGGTTTCCCCAGCCTCCAAGATTCCACCAGTACTTGTTGTTACCTTTATTTCCGAAGACAATGAGAAATCCCTCACCGCCGCTGACTTTGCGCGCTTTTAGTGTAAGCGTGTAATCGGACCAGCTTTCGTCGCCGATTGTACTGATACCCTGTGTGCGTCTGGCCTGACGATATACGCCGTTTTCAACAGCCCAGCGTCCGCCGTTGACTTTCCAGCCTTCGGCGCCATTTGAAAAATCGGAAGAGTAAAGCACCTGTCCGTTTTTCTCGACGC
>JARRRJ010000181.1:0-9681 GCA_037380865.1 Sedimentisphaerales bacterium | reverse complement strand
CCTGCCAACAGCAAGTTGCACAAATCCTTGAAAAAACCCGTGCTTGTCGGCTGTCAGGTGCAACGACTGGCCAGTCAAAAGCTCTATCAAGCAACTTCTTTTTCAAAATGTGTGTCGGGTGCCCGGACTTGCCCCTACAGAACGTCAAACCAGAGCTCCTCTATATACCACCAATTGCGCATGATCGCATCAGTGGAAACATCGTTGATAAAGGATGTATGTCGGTCATACGTTCCGACTTTAACGTAAGTCCATGCATTAGCTGGAATAGGATCGGAAACAAGGTGGAACCATTTGACAGTATTGGGTGCGTACAAGTCGGAAGCATACGTCTTACTGTCGGGATTCCCCCAGACATGAGCCCACCACGATTGAGAGCGTTCTTCGTCAACCATAGCTGGTGAAACATTGACTGTGATGTAGCTTTGCATCCATGTACTGGAGTCGGACCAACCCCATTCATCGTCCAACCAGACGCTGTAACGAGTTTTGGCGCATCTGGCTTTTATCCACATATTGACTTTTCCGGCATGCGGCGGCCAATACCATACCCCAACGTTCGTGTCATACTCAAGCCAGAGGCCATCCCAATCACTGGCGCTATAATTCTGATATTCTGATCGGTGACCTATACTGCCTGACGCAACATTCAAATAGTTCACAAGATTTGGATTGTAACCGCCCCAACGCGTCCAGGAGTAGGCCCAGGACCAGCCGTCAAAAGGTGGTTTCCGAGTAGTCCATGGATTACTCTTGCCATTGAAAACAGCACGTGGAACTTTGCTTTCGGGCACCATTTCCAATCGCTGAATCTTGGGTTCCCTGGGACCAAGAAGATCATCCATCTTTTGTGCAAAGTTCCGATGGACGGACTTCAGACCGCCAGGCTCTAATTTAGCGGCTTTCAACATTTCCATAGAATTTTCTCTTGCCTTGCGCTTGGCCAAAGCCAACTTGGCCAGGTCGTCGGGGTCGTGACAAAATTCTTTCAGGCCATATTGGGATTGACGTTGTGCATTTGAGTACTCGATGAACTTTTTCCAGTTTGCTTGACCCACCTGTTTTAATACAGCAGTCCTCCAATCAGTCAGAATGCTTTCCGCTTTGACAATTTTCTGCTGTCGTTCTGCGACAGAAGACTTGTAGCGTTCCAGTTGTAGTTCGCTAACCTTCAGAGTCTCGATTCCGGCACCATTGGCCGGCGGCGGTATGTGCATACCGAAATCGACAGCAGACTGATTGTTTTTAGATTCGTTAGCCATTCTACTTGCCTCCTTTTGTTTTAAAGATTAGAAAATTTTAGCTTGTGTAATACAGGATAACGGCCTCCACAAACTATAAAAGACGTTATCTTTACTTCAAACATATGCATCACTCTCTTCAATCTATACATTTGACTGACGAATGGCCCAACTTATCGAACCGCACGACGGTATATCAAGGTCAATCTTGAGGTGCCTGTCAAGAACGCAAAGCTGCATAACTGCCGAGATAACACGTGATTTTCCTGCACCTTAAGCGACCCTCTGCAAATGAGCTAAGAGATCTCGTTTGGATAAAGAATCTTATGCAGTTTTCAGGCAGCACTCCCATGCTGTAGTAGCTCAAAAACACCTAGATTAGGCTTACTACCCTTGAGACTCACGGTTCAACAGGTGGATGCAAACTATCGTCGTCTTGTTTAAAATCCGCCACCGTCGGTTACGGGATTCAATATTCGACTGAACGTACGGCCGCTCGTTATTCGGGGATGTAGATTCAAATGCCTATATTCCCACCTTCTCACTGGTTTAGCATAGCCATTTTATCACACAATCTGAAATACTATTTATAAGGCGTTTGACAAGGATAAGGCGCTGCTCGGAAAATATTTTCTTATAAAGATTTTTTTGAATTATGATATGAAAATTTCATTCGGCAATCTTTTTCATTTGCTTTTCGTCGTCGTCAGGAGTACACTTTGCGTTACACCTGATTGACGAGGCAACAGCGGCGTGGAAAATAGCGTATTAGGGGGCTTTTGAAAGAAGAAGATTAATTCTTTTTTGCCGTATATTTTTGCACCTTTAGAAACAATTAAAGACATAATGGAACAGCAGAAAAAAGTTGGGCTGGATATAAATTTAAACAAGTTATAAATTTTGCTTGATAGCAGATTCAGGATATGGACGATAAAAGCCATAAAGATGAGATTGCCGCCGCAGCTAAGGTTTTTCTCAATCATGTCGACTTCATCAGGAAGATTATTTGCTTTTATATTCATGATGAACAACAGGCTGACGATGTCTTCCAGGATTTTTTTCTTTCTTTTATTTCTCATCCCTTACCTGTAGATATTCAAAAGGTCGAATCATATCTTTACAAGGCGATAACCAACGATATCGTTGATATCCTCCGTCACAAAGAGTGCGACCAGAAGTCCATGTATGAATACAGCGAGTTTTCTACTCGAGCATGGAAGCAGAAGACGCCGGAGGAAGCTGTCTTGCTCATGGACGAGATGAGCAGAATATTCAATCTCATTGAAAGGCGGCTTCCCCGCATCGAGGCTCAGGCTGTTTGTCTGCAGTATCGAGATAACCTTAGCACGAAAGAGATAGCAGAAAGAATGGATGTCGGAGCCGCAACGATAAGAGGTTATGTTTCTAAAGGGCTCGGCAGAATACGCTGCCTGTTAGATATAAAATGTCACAGGCATACAAGTAAATGAAACTGATGCTTTTATAACAGGTTCGCATTATTTAACAGGCGAGAGAATGAAAATTGTCTTATCGAAAGCGCCTGGCGAATCATGGTGAAGCGGTTGAAATAAATCTATAAGCAGGCGAGTTTGGTGTTTTGGCCCAATTTTTATACGGATTGGCTGAATCTTTCTTCGATGATTTGACAACGCATTGTTTTTGTGATATTTATAAGGAAAAATAATTACGAAAGGAAAACTAATGACCAACCTGAAAAGTTTTTTTGTATGTGCAGCAACGAGCCTGTTTTTATTAACTCTGAGCGGATGTCACGCAATGAATACTGATAAGACACCTCCTGTCGAACCCATATCCACAGAAACAAATTCCAGAATAGTCGAAGACGGCGGGACAGGACCTTACAGCGCTTCGATGGTTAGTGACAGCACACTGGCGACACATACTATATTCAGGCCCAAAGACCTCAGCGTTTTCGGCAGGAAGAACAAGCTTCCGGTAATTGCCTGGGGCAACGGTGCTTGCGCGAATTCGCCGTGGGAACATGTGAACTTTCTATCTGAGATAGCATCGCACGGTTTCCTGGTGATAGCGATTGGCCCTATGCCGCAGGAAGGCCAGCGCGGCGGCGGTTTTGGAATGACACGAGGCCGTAACATGACAAGCGGCGAGAACACATCGTCAAATTCTCAACTTATCGATGCGATTAACTGGGCAATTGCTCAAGACAGCAACCAGACGAGTATATATTACAATAAGATTGATACAGCAAAGATTGGTGTAGCCGGTATGTCCTGCGGAGGTTTGCAGGCGTATGAAGCGGCTCCGGATCCGCGTGTTGCGACTGTTATGATTTGCAACAGTGGGATTTTTAATACACCCATGGGTGGCAGCGGCGCAAGACGTGGAGGCGGCGGCTTGTCGGGAATGCCTAATCTGACGAAGGAACATCTTGAGAAGCTTCATTCTCCCATAATTTTTATTCTTGGAGGCGAATCTGACATGGCCTATTCCAACGGAATGGACGATTTCCGCCGCATTAACGATTTGCCGGTTGTCGCGGCTAATCTCGACGTTGGACACGGCGGAACATACAGCCGTCCGCACGGTGGTGAATTTGCCATAGTTGCAACGGCCTGGTTACAATGGCAGCTAAAAGGCGACGAAGAAGCCTCTAAAATGTTCGTCGGTTCACCTTGCGAACTATCCCAGAGGACCGGCTGGAAAGTTGAAAAGAAAAATATTCCCTGATAGAGGGCAGCGGCTGGAACAAATACAATCTTCCGTCAACTACAAAAGGTGTTGATTCTATTATGGAGTACGTTCTGGTTAACAAGCCGGACTTCAGCAATTTAGATGTTCTGACAAATCAAATAGAAAAAGGCTCCCTGGCATTCGTTAAAGATGTCGAGAGCTTCTTATCCAAATACTAAAACTGCAAGCTGAAAAAGCGACTTGTGACTCGTGCTCATTCCCAGTTCTCGTTGGTTTTCTCTGATTTAAATTGGAGTTTTATACTTGTTCTTTTTCAGCATGGTTAAAATTAGGACACGGGTGAATTTATTGTGTCCTTTTGTGATTTTTTCGGCTGATTTCTCTTGACTTAGAGCGGCTTGTTAGTATAATATATAACTTAACAATAGAGTACAGAATACATTAGGAAAAAGCGAGACACATGTTAACATAGATTAAACTATTAATGCTTTTACTGAAAATTCAAACAAAATCTATGTTAATCAGTGCAAATCCGTGTCTAAGACAAAAATGGAGAAAAATATGAAAAAGTTGAAAAAGATTCAAAAAACATGTGTTTTTTGTATTTATTCATGTTAATTCGCAGTCCGGCCTGGAGCAATATGAACAAACAAACCCAATTTGCCCGCCCGAGGCGAGAAGACGAACAGCATGGGCTAAAGTCAATCGTACAGTCCCTGCGACTCCAGCGGCTAAACAAAGCCAATCCTTCAACTACGTCAATTATGTTGTGCCAAGCACACCCTACGGCTAAACGATACGAAAAATGAAACTGAAAAAAACAAAGCCAATTTACTCGTGCTGAGTATTGCGTAATTTTGCGATACTTGTTGTTTTGATTGGAATAGTTTTGAATACTGAGTTTTGGAGAATATATGAGAGCATCTGAAATGCGAAAAGGCCAGACGGTAATTATCGACAGCAAGTTGTACGCTATCGTGGACTACCAGCATGTTAAACTGGGTAAAGGCGGCGCCGTCTATCAAACCAAATTGAAAAGTCTTGCCGACGGAAGTATACAGAATATCCGCCTGCGCTCGGAAGAGAATATCGAGGAAGCGTATCTCGATAAGCGTACTTACGAGTACCTGTACTCTTCCGGGAGCGAGCATATCCTGATGGATACAACGACTTATGACCAGATAACGCTGGATGACGATGCGTTTGGCGATGGCCCGAAATATCTTAAGCCTAACACCCAGTTACAGGTCAGTATGTACGAGGGCAAGCCTGTTATAATTACCCTGCCCAATACAGTTGATTTGGAGGTTACCGAAACGGCGCCTGAGATTAAGGGAGCGACTGCAACAAATCAGAACAAGCCTGCAACACTCGAAACTGGTCTGGTTGTGCAGGTTCCACCATTCATTAAAACAGGCGAGCTTATTCGAGTCGATACAAGGACGGGAGAATATTTAACCAGGGTAAAGGAATAAATGGCAAGCAAGGTCACTAAAACGTTAATAAAGATTTTCGGCTCACGCAACGAGCGGCTGATAAAGAGCTATTCTGCGATTCCCGAAGAGGCCGGCCAGTTCGAAGAACAGGTTAAACAGCTTGACGATGCGGCTCTGAAGGCAAAAACAGGCGAGTTCAAAGAGCGAATCAGGTCAGGGATAAAACCCGATAATATTCTGCCTGAAGCGTTTGCCGTAGTTCGCGAAGCGGCGAGGCGCAACGTCGGGATGCGTCATTTCGATGTTCAGCTTATCGGCGGAAACGTTCTATACGAGGGAAAAATCGCTGAAATGGCGACCGGTGAAGGCAAGACTCTCGTTGCTACGTTAGCGGCGTATATGGTATGCCTGACCGGGCGAAGAGTTCATATCGTTACAGTCAATGATTACCTTGCAAAGCGAGACGCAGAGTGGATGGGACCTGTGTATCAGGCTCTCGGCTTGACAGTCGGAGCTATCCAGGCTGACATGGATACAGCTGGTGATGAAAGAAAAAAACAATATTCATGCGACATAACCTACGGTACGAACAATGAGTTCGGCTTTGATTATCTGCGCGACAACATGAAAACCTCGATCGAGCGCATGGTTCAGGGAAATTTGCAGTACGCTATAATCGATGAGGTTGACTCGATCTTAATCGACGAGGCGCGAACTCCTCTTATCATCTCGGGCCCGGCGTTCGATGATGTCACCAGGTATAAAAGAGCAGACCATGTCGCGAAAAAGTTAATCAGTCTTCAGGGTGGATACGATCGCTTAAAAAAGCAGATTGATTCTCTGGAGCGTGCGCTGGCTGGCGCGCAGGGTGAGTTGTCCGACGCGAAAAAAGCCAAGGAAGACAAGAGAATCGAGCAGGCTCAGAAGACCATCGATAAAACCGGCTCTGAGCTTGAGACTGCCAAAGCAAGGCTCGAACAGGCGACACAATATTACGAAGTCGAGTACGATAAAAAAGCGGTGCACCTGACACACGAAGGTATAGGCGCCGCGCAGGATGAAGCGGGAGTGGGCTCGTTTTTTACGGGCTCGAACATGGAATGGCCGCACCTTCTTGAGCAGAGCCTTCGCGCTCACATCACGTTCGAGCGTGAAAAAGACTACGTTGTTCTCGAAGGCAAAGTCATAATCGTTGACGAATTCACAGGCCGACTTATGCACGGCAGGCAATGGTCCGATGGTTTGCACCAGGCTGTCGAAGCCAAGGAAGCCGTGACAATAAAAGAAGAATCGCAAACGCTCGCTACTATTACACTTCAGAATTTCTTCAAACTTTATAACCAGATTGCGGGCATGACGGGAACAGCCGCAACTGAAGCAGAAGAGTTCCTGAACATATACAAACTCGAAGTCGTTGTAATACCGACCAACAAGCCGTGCATCAGGGACGACCGCGAGGATGTGATTTATAAAACGATGAAGGAAAAATTCGACGCGGTCGCAGAGCAGATATACGAAACCAGCCGCTCAGGCAAGCCTGTGCTCATAGGTACAATCAGCATCGAGAAAAGCGAAGCACTTTCAGACGCTCTTACAAAAAAATACGGCCTCGATCATGAAGTTCTCAACGCCAAGCAGCATGCAAGGGAAGCCGCTATCGTCGCAAAAGCAGGTCAGCAGCATGAGGCAAGGGACGGTTCCAAACGGGGCAATGTCACTATCGCGACAAATATGGCAGGACGAGGAACAGACATCAAGCTGGGTCCCAATGTCGCCGAAATCGGGGGTTTGCATATTCTCGGCACAGAGCGTCACGAAGCTCGAAGAATCGACAACCAGCTTCGAGGTCGTGCGGGAAGACAGGGAGACGCAGGCTCGAGCCAGTTCTTCCTGAGCTTCGATGACGACCTGATGCGAATCTTCGCGCCGGAATGGACTGTGAAAGCTCTCTCATGGATAGGCTGGGAGGAAGGTCAGCCGATTTATCACAAGAGAATAAGCAAGGGCATCGAAAAAGCGCAGAAGAAGGTGGAAGAGAAAAACTTCGACGTGCGAAAAAGCCTGCTCGAATACGACGAGGTGATGGATTACCAGCGAAAAATATTTTATGCTCGCAGGCGTAAAATTCTTTCGGGTCACGGTCTGAAACCAATCATCCAGGAAATGATTGACGATGCAATCGAGAAGAACTGCAGCACAATACTTGATGAATCCTATCCACAAAATTGTATTATAGACTGGGCAAGAATAAACTTCGGCGTCGATCTCAAACGCTCGGACGTGGCACGGGATATGAAAATAGAGGAAATCGAAGAAATTATAAAACAGAAGGCAAAAGATAATGCATCGAATAATATCTCGATTTCCATGGGTGAATATTTCGAGGACTATGACGATCCGAAAACCTGGGACATCCCGGGTCTGTGCAAATGGGCAATGAGCGCTTTTCAGGTCAGTTTAAGCCCATCGAAAATCAAGCACCAGAGTCCTGAAGAAGTAGAAGACGAGCTTGCGGAAGCGGCAGCCGCGCAAATCGATAAAAAGGATTGTCTGCAAATAATGGAATTTCTGAAAGAAGATTTTCCCATCCGGATGCTCGCTGACTGGGCAAAGTCGAAATTTGCTGTAAAGCTGGTTGTCTCTGAGCTTAAGGATATTAAAGCTCCCGAGATTCGCGAGAAACTTAAAGAAAAAGTCGAGGAAAAATACAGGGAAAGAGAGATAGAATATCCAGTAGAGTTCGCGATGAATATGGCTTATGGTCCCCAGGGCCCGAACGTATATGGCTACGAGGCTCTCGCCCAATGGGCCAACAAGAAATATGAAGCGGGACTATCTGCTGAAAAGATTCAGGATAAAACGCCCAGGGCGCTTCACAGGGAGCTTCTCGAGCTGAGCAGCAGATTCAACGACGGCCAGCTTGAAAAGGAAATCACCGAAAAAACATCGCGTCTGGATAAACCTGAACTGCTTCACTGGGCCAACGAAAGATTCGATACGTCACTGACCGAAGACAATCTTTCAGGTGACGAATCTCAGATCAGAGACACGCTTTCCGCGGCAGCTAAGGAGTTCCTGCGTGCTGAGCTGAGCGACCTGGAAAAATACGTTATGATACAGGTCTATGACAGCGCGTGGAAGGACCATCTTTATTCGATGGACCACCTCAAAAGCAACGTCTGGATGCGCTCGTTCGCGGAGAAAGACCCGAAAGTCGAATATAAACAGGAAGGTTACCGGATGTTCGAGGAAATGTTGGAGACAATCGAGGACAGGGTAACTGATATAATTTTCAAAGTACATCTCGAAGCAGGCGCACGTGCAAAAGATGTCTGGAATGTAAGCAATACGAGTCACGATGAAGTCGGGCAATTTGCGATGGCCGAAAAGCAGAGAGCAGCCGCACAGGCACCCCAAGGCGAAACCAAAGTAAAGCAAATCAAGCTCGATGCCCCGAAAGTGGGAAGAAATGACCCATGCCCGTGCGGGTCGGGCAAAAAATACAAAAAGTGTCACGGAGCAAACGCTTGAAATACATTCTGATTCCATCTGCTGCATCTTGAAAAGTCGGCTGTAATTTGTTATCATAGTAGTTTCAGGAGTTCGTGATGAACAAGTACAGTGTTCTTATTTCATTAGCGTTGTTCTGCTGTTTTTCGTCATCGCTCGTCACGGCTAAAGCTGATGAGGCGGCAACCGGGATTATCTACGTCGATGATGATGCTTTCGGTGCAAATAACGGCTCTTCCTGGCAAGACGCCTATATATACCTGCAGGACGCGCTGGCTGACGCGAACTCTGCTCCGAAGCCGACTGAGATTCGTGTCGCCCAGGGTATATATACGCCCGATAAAGGAGCTTCTCAAATCCCCGAAGACTATACAGAATCGTTCGATCTTATCAGCGACGTAACGTTATCGGGTGGATATGCGGGAGTCATGGAGCCTAACTCTGACATTAGAAATATCGAGCTCTATGAGACTATACTCAGCGGAGATCTCTTGAATAATGATGCGAACTCAATCGATCCCAATAATCTCGTGAACGAGCCAACGTGCTTTGATAATAGCTTTCACGTAATAAGAATCAGTTTTGCAGATGATACAGCTGTCCTTGACGGCTTTACAATCAAATCCGGCAATGCAGGCGGTTACTATTTCGATTATGATTCAAAAAGCCGGGGAGGTGGAATCTATATCGAAGAAGCCGGTCCAGTCATTACAAACTGTACTTTTACATGGAACGCTGCCTATCTTGGCGGCGCGATTTACGGCCTGAACAGCTATCCTTCCATAAGCAACTGCACTTTCGTCAAAAACTCGGCAAACTAC
>JARRRJ010000180.1:0-5001 GCA_037380865.1 Sedimentisphaerales bacterium | reverse complement strand
CCTTGCCCATATAGATATTATCCCTGTTGCTCTATTGAATGCCGGTTTTATCCCGATGAAAAAAGAAATTGAAAAGCTCTACAAACAGTTATATCCCAAATACAAGCCGATTTTTGAAGATCTCGCCATAGGACTCCTCAAGGAAGGGCAGACATTTATCGACAAATCAAGAAAGTGCGATCTTAAAAACATTTTTAATAAATCATCATCTAAAAAACTAATGATTATTACAAGCTCGTTAGGGGATGAACTAAAAAAGAGCCAGATGACTAAGAATAAACTTTCTTCTATTCTCTCGAATTTTTCCGGTGTTGTCATAACTGGCAGAATTACAAAGAGCATTTTAGATCAGATACATTGGGTTACTGAAAATCTAAAAAAAGAAAATCAGAAGCAATATTTCCTACTGGGCTACTTTCCAAGAGTAATGTCAGGTCGGGTTAATAACTCATGTTATGACTATTTAATCGAGACAGGCAAAAAGAATTATTCAGAATTGGAACCAATTCAGTATTGGCTTGATATAGTATTTGCTGAGATAAATCCGAAGCAAGTACAGTTCTTATATTTTAAGTGTGGAAACGACCAGGATTTTGAACTTCAGCTTGCTGAGGCGATTGGAGCCAAAACAGAAATTCTTGAATAACTCCATTACAGCTAATTTACAGTTTATCGTATGTAACATATGTTTAGTTGTGGTTTTTTGTGATTCATTTTTGTTGTTTGTGATATATTATAACCGGTGGCATTAAAAGACCTAATGGCTTGTTATGTCTGAATCAGCAGAATACAAAGCGAGTAATGTACTTGTAGCAAGTCGTAGTAATTATTTCTTTACATCCTGTAGTTTCCGGAAAATGTTTGTAATGCGATGGGAGTTGTTAGTACCCAACTTTAATATAAAAAAAGACTAAAGCAAGTATCTAAAAGAAAGAGCCATGAAACCAACTGAAAAACAAAATAACGAACCCTCAGAAACCAGGATATGGCGGACATTCTCCATCTTCATAAGCAGCACATTCTCAGATATGCAAGCGGAGCGTGATTATCTCAAACAAATTATCTTTCCCCGTATAGAGGAGGAACTTCAAAAAAGACGCATCAAGCTTGAGACTGTTGACCTGCGTTGGGGAGTAGATACAACTTCCATCGAGCAGGAAGATGAACGAGAGGCCAGTGTTCTGAAGGTTTGCCTGGATGAGATAAAGCGTTGTCGACCGTTCTTTATCGGCCTGCTTGGCGACCGTTACGGCTGGGTGCCCCCTCAAGAACGTATGAAAAATGCATTATCCGGAATTGAAGAAATTCAAAGCGATATAGCTGATAGTATCACTGTAGATACTGTTGCACCTGTAGAAAATTCAGCGCACAAAAAAGATTGGTTTGGATTTCTGAATAGAAAGAGATCCTCGACAAAACAAAACTTTAATAAAGAAGATGGATCTGGTCCTGAAACTTCTTCTGTTTCTTTAGGTAGAAAAAGTGTTACTGCTCTGGAAATTGAGTTTGGTGTCTTGGCCAGCAGAGAGCAACTTTCCCGCAGTGTATTCTATTTCAGGGAATCACTTCCTTACGAAGAATTTTCACCTGAGCGAGCCGCCATGTTCAGCGATTTATACAATCCTGCTTTAAGTGAAACTGAAAAAAAGCAAAGAAGAGATGCCCTTGAGAACTTAAAGGACACGATAAAAACACATTTTGAAAAGAGAAAATTACCTCAAAAAGTGAAGTCCTATCTGGTTCAATGGGATGATAAGAAAGAAAAAGTAACAGGCCTGGAAACATGGGGTGAGAAGGTTTATCAGGACATCCTGGAAGAATGTAAAGCCCATGCTGAAGCAACATGGGACCAAGTGCCCCAAAACTGGCGAGAGCAAGAGTTGACTCTTTTGGAGAGATTTATTGAGTTTCATACATCTGTTTTTTGTGGACGTGTTGAATTGCTGAATGAAATTAAAGACCACCTGATGTCCAAAGAAAAAGATAACTGGGGCATGGTGCTGATTGGAGAGAGCGGCTCAGGCAAGAGCGCTGTTTTTTCAATGGTTAAAAAGGCAATGGATAAAGAGGATTGTTTCGTTCTGGCTCATTCTGCAGGAATATCCCCGAGAGCAAGAAATGTGCTCGACTTATTACAGATATGGAATGGACTTCTCAGTCGTCATTTAGGAATAAAACAGGAAGCTCAAGAATCATTGAAAACTGACGATAGGTTTGTCCACGATATGACAGGCCAAGAAAAAGAAACACCAAAGACGGAAATTGAAAAAATTCAGGAGCGTTTTCGTGAGTTGCTCTTTACCGCAGCATCACGAGAACAGATTGTTTTGCTGGTAGATGCTCTTGACAGGTTTGAGCCTACTGAACGTGCCCAGTTTATGACCTGGTTGCCTGTAGTGATGCCCGGAAATGTAAGGATGTTGTGTACTGCCATTACAGATACCCAGGAAAACGTGGTTAAATACCATACAGGCTTGTTTACAAAAGACATTGATTGCTTTACCGAAACCGAAGCCCGGGAAATGCTCAAGATGCTTTGCAGTCAGCAGAGAAAAATCCTTCCTCAAAAAGTAGAAAATATGATCCTTGAAAAGAAATGCAGCGACGGACAGCCGGCCACTACAAGTCCTTTATGGCTGAGCCTAGCTGTAAATATGCTGATGGCATTGGACCAAGACGATTTTGAAAAAATGCGTTATTTAAAAGTTCGCGGTGATTTGCAAATTGAAACTTATATGACTGATCTTGTAAAAGGTTTTGATACATTACCAGGACCATTGTTTCTTAGTTTGCTAAGCAAGGCGGGAGAGGTATTTGGTCAGGATTTCACGCGTACTGTCTTCAACTATTTAGCCTGCAGCCGCAATGGATTACGTGAAAAGGATCTTGAAAAATTGCTGATGGCAGAAAATAATACATGGGATCCTTTACAGTTTGCCAACCTGCGGCGATGGTTTAAAGCACACCTTGTATTGCAGGGAGAAGAGATGCAATGGAACCTGGCACACAGTATTTTACCAGCCGCGTTGGCACAAAATGCAGGGGAGAACCAGTTACGAAAACTTCATGGCAATATAGCCAACTATTTGATCACACTGGTTAACGATCCGATAAAAAATACCGAAACTATGTATCACCTGATGCAGGCAGATAACCCGGTTGCAGCAATGGAATATTATGTAAGTCCTCTTTCAAGAGAAGAAATAGACGGTGCAACAAAGGTGCTGACAGAAGCTGCCAGTACTGGCAGAGATGCAATAAACTGGATCATTTCTTTGATAACTGCAACAAATAGCAATGATATCAAAGGATGGATGTTGGCAGATCGATTTGTCTATGATTTGAATGCCATGCTGGAAGTTGAAGGCAGGCTGGCAGAAAGGCTTCAGTTGTTAGAAAAACTGAAGGGACGCATTGAACAAAATGGTAGTGAACTGATTAATCTGAAATATTTGGGATATGATATTTTTACCTTACAATATATATTTTCCTTATTGCAAAGCAAGTTAGGCTCCATTCATAAGGAGATGGGCCATTTTGAAGAGGCCCTGAAGTATTTTGAAAAGGATCAAAAATTAAAACTGGAACTCTATGAGACTAATCCCAATAAAGAGTCACTAAAATTAGGATTTGCGAGCTCATATCAGCAATTAGGGGACATCCATCAGGGCATGGGCCATACAGAGGAGGCTTCAGAGTACTATGAAAAGGGTAAAAAATTAATACACGAACTCTACGAAGCTGATCCAGGTAATGAAACAATGAAAGATGGCCTTGCCATTTCGTATGAAAGATTAGGAAGTGTCTATCAAGCGACTGGGAATAGTGAAGAAGCCCTGAAGTGCTTTGATGAACATAATCGTTTATATAAAGAGCTATATGAAGCTAATCCAAGCAATGAGGAAATAAAATCTGGTCTTGCCATTTCGTATGGAAGATTAGGAAGGATCCATCAGGCGATTGGGCATACCGAACAGGCCTTGAAGTGCTTTGAAAAAGATCATATACTGACGCAGGAACTCTATAAAGCTAATCCCAATAGTGAGCGACATAAATACAATTCTGCTATCTCATATGTAAGTTTAGGAGAGATCCATCAGTCGATGGATTGTACTGAGAAAGCTTTAGAGTGCTATGAAAAGTGTAAAAAATTAATAAACGAGCTATATGAAGCTAATCCAAGCAATGAGACAATCAAAAACGGCCTTGCTGTATCTTATGAAAGATTAGGTAAATTGCATCTGGAGGCGGGGCACTCCGAAGAGGCTCTGAAGTACTTTGGAATGTATTATGATTTAATACGGGAATTCTATGAAACTAATACCAACAATGAGACATTTAAATACAATCTTGCTGTCGCTTATTCAAGATTAGGGGACATCCATCAAAAAATTGGGCATATCGCACAGGCCTTGAAGTACTTTGAAGAAGATCATAGATTGACGCGGGAGCTCTATGAAGCTAATCCCAGCAGCGAATCAGCCAAAAATGGCCTTGCTGTGTCGTATGAAAGATTAGGGGGAATTTATAAAGCGAAGGGCAATATCGAAGAGGCCCTGAAGTACTTTAAGGAGTATAACAAATTAATACTGGAGCTCTACGAAGCTAATCCCAGCAATAAGACAATCAAAGATAACCTTTCTGTTTCGTACAGAAGGTTAGGCGACCTTTACCAGTCGAAAGGTCATACCAATGAGGCCCTAAAATATATAGAAGAGTATATTCGTTTAGAAAAAGAGCTATGTGAAGCTAATCTAAGTAATGAATCAAATAAACAAAAAATTGCTGATTCATATAGAAAATTAGGGGACATACATCAGTCTATAGGTCATACTGAAGAAGCTCTGAAGTCTTTTGACAGATGTAGCCGTTTATTTAATGAGCTCTATGAATCCAATCCTCATAGTGATTCATTCAAAGGAGGACTTGCCCTCTCGTATTTAAGATTAGGAGAAACGTACAAGGCATTAAGCCATAACGAAGAAGCTTTGAAGTACCTTG
>JARRRJ010000179.1:0-8030 GCA_037380865.1 Sedimentisphaerales bacterium | reverse complement strand
TGCCTGCCGCTCTGATGATTCCCTTCTTGTCTATAATCAATGTATATGGAATAGGATGGCCAAACATAAGAAGATTTTTTGTTCTGTCTAACCAGCCATGCTTTAACGCATTCCAGCTTGATTCATTGACGGTTTTTTCCCAAATAGCTTTATCGTAATCTATGCTTAACGCAATAAAAACAATTTCATTTTTATTAGAAAATTCTTCAGCTATGGAATTTACCTCGGGGAAAGCTCTAATACAGGGGGCGCACCATGTAGCCCATACGTCTATTACAACAGTTTTTCCTGAGAAATCGGAAATGTTTCCAGTCTTGCCATCTTTCCAGTCTATAATAATATCCTGGAGAGGCTTGCCTGTTTCTATGGGCATTGCCTTTGTGCCTGTCACGATGTCTGCGTAGACAATCGCATTTTTAGTAAGTGACTCCTCGCCCAGAGAAATGCTCGTGTCACCGGAAGAGACATAAACGACACCTTCTTCCACAGTAGAATCAATCTCAGGATAAACGGGAGTGAACCTGTTGGCAGAACCTGCCTTGATTTCTATAACTCGATCTTCATAAAGAAAAGGTGTGCGTGTAGTAAGGTATTTTTCTTGATCTTTTACCCGTGCAGAAATCTGGTATGTCCCTGAAGCCAGACCTGAAATTTTCAAGATGCCTTTCTTGTTGATTTCCGCTTTTCCTCCCCATGAAAGAAACGATTTCTTACCGTTCTTGACGGTTTCTCTGAGCAGGAGAACTTCTGCGGGAGCGGCGACAACTCCTTTTGGTGGCTTGCGAAGGTCATACTCGAATGTAGCAGGCATGCCTGGCGAGAATTCCACAGTTAAACCTTCTTTTGCAGTGAACGGCTCAGAGCAATATCCGAACATCTTGCTTCTCTTTTCAAACCAGCCTTTTTTCACAATCCAGCCTATTACATATTCCTGCCCTTCGATAGCATTACATCGCCATGTATTCTTCCCGGCTTTTTCTAATTTCAGGGGTACCGAGTCTTTAACCTTCTCAAACATAGCCGCAAACGTACCTGATGCCTCCACAACCTTCGGACTACCCTTTACTGTTTTCCCCTCAAGTTTGATCGTTACTTCAAAAGTCTTAAAAGTACCTGCTGATGTGTTTCCTGTTTCAGTAGCCGGAGCAATGTCCTGAACTTGTGCGAAGCACCACGCACTAAGGAAAAATGCCGGAACACAAAACATAGACATATATGAGCGTGCCCGAAATTCTCTTTTCGCCTTCTTTGATCCACTTGCGAACATTTTCCAATCCTTTCAAAACGAGTATCGCTATTATAGACGTAACAACAGTAAATCTGTTGCATTAATTTTAGAAAAACCTGATGAAAAGGCGGAAAGAGGAATTGTCAGGCCCGAATTACCGGATAATGACGAACCGCAATATTAGCCTGTGCGGCGGTGCAATAGTATGTCAAAACCCAAACAAATCCCATTTTTGGCCTGAAAAAGCGGTTCTTCCCAAATAATTTCAAAAAAAGTGAATTTTTTCTGTAGGAATCGCGATTTTCTTGAAACGAAACACCGGCTTTGGCGTCTTTATATTACAAGGGCGTGGTTGTTCAACACAGTGAGGTGTGGAGACCGGCCCGGAAGCATATATAATGTCTTGTCGTTTAAGCTGTTATTTAAATACCTCCCGGGCCGGCAAAGCTTTTTCGAACAAATTGCATCAGTTGCATCTTTTTGACTTGTTTTTTCATTTTTGCTTACTATAATATCACTTTTGTTGGTATTTTGGTAATTCAGGCAGGATTTGTTATGGCACGGAAGCGCGGAAAAATGGCTCTTTACGAGGTTATGAGCAAGGCTCGGGCCAGGTCGGATGCCGCCAAAACGGTGGAGCCTCTAAAACCGAAGAAGAAGCCGGAAAAGGTTAAAGCGCCGCTCGCTAAGGAACCCGAATCGCTGGAACCTGTTGCGGCGGAACCCCAGGTAGCTACAAAATGGCGAAAGAAACCGAGAATTGTCCAGTACAATCTCGGGCGGATCGAGTTTTCGATACCGTATCAGCTTGCAATTACTGTCGGCCTGGCGCTGCTATTGCTTTTCTTGCTGGCTTTCAGATTTGGCCAGTATTCAGGCAGAGCGGCTAAAACTCCGGCGGCGGAGCAGCCCGTCAGCAGTGCTGCCGACGGAAATCGAGCACGCCTTCCGGGGCTCGCAAATCCTGAAACTATAAGACCACCGGCAGGCAATGCAGGCAGAACCGCGACTAATCGCGAACCTGCTCCCGAAACTCAGGTCGGTAAAAATGTGATTGTGCTGGCTCAATATAAAGCGCGTTCGCATTTGGTGCCCGTACGGGACTATTTTGGAAGAAACGGAATCCCGACGGAAATTGTCACCGACGGGACATGGTACTTTTTGCAGACTGTTCAAAGGTTTGTGGAAAACCCGTCGAACGAAGGTACCGAAGGCTATAAATTGATACAGAAGATTGCCGACATCGGTAAAAGCTATAAGGCGCCGCAGAGTTTAGAAACGTTTGCGCCGAATTATTTTAACGATGCTTACGGCAAGAAAATTAGTAATTAGTTATTGGAGAAATTCTGAATGTCTATTGATCGTTCCCTCAAAATTAAGGGTGCATTGGAAAGGCACAGAAATGTGCTTACGCGTGCAGAGCGCATTGACAAGCTCATAGAAGAGGAAAGATGGTCCGAAGGTGATCCGCTGACCGGGCTGCCTAAGGTTTCACATCGCAAAAGTCATGCCGGCAAAAAAGGCGAGCAGGGACCTCCGAAACCCGAAGCCGAAGCCGCCGAGACAAAGCCGGCCGCACCCGAAGAATAAAAGTTTTGTTTACTGCATTATATCATTTGCAGCATATATGGAATACCCGCGAAAGCGGGTATCCATTTTTTTATTATCGCAGGGAACCCGAGGTCATACAAGCTCGCCGAAAAGAGTAAGCGGAGAAGTTCCCGTGATTTTCACTTCAGCGAATCGTCCAGCAAGTGACACCGGACCGTTGAAAACTACTATATAGTCCGTTTCAGTCCGTCCCACCAGCTGCGGATTGATGTCACCGCCCGAAGAATTGAGATGAGGTTTTTTGCTCAGTCCTTCGACGAGAATTTTAACTTTCTTTCCTGAAAACTCGCTGCTCAGCTTATCGCTGATTTTTTCCTGCACAGCCAGAAGCTCGACGTTTCGTCTTTGTTTTATTTCACCGGGAACCGTATCGGGTAATCTTTTATCTGCAGTAGTTCCGGGTCGCGGCGAATATTTGAATATAAATGCATTTCTGTATCTTGCTTTTTCAACCAGGTCCATAGTCGCCTGGAAATCCTCTTCCGTTTCTCCCGGAAAACCTACAATGAAGTCGCCCGCGATTGCAATTCCCGAAACAATTCCTCTGGCTTTCTCAAGAAGCTCAAGGTACCGTGAGGCTGTATAGTTTCGATTCATAGCCTTGAGTATCTTGTCCGAGCCGCTCTGGGCCGGCATATGCAGGTACTTGCATATCTTGGGCGAATCAGCCATCGCGCGCATGATGTCATCGAAAAATTCCTCAGACGGATAGTTAGTGACAAATTTTATCCATTCGATTCCATTGACCTGACTCGCCAGGACAAGTAAGTCGGCGAGGCTGTAGATTCTTTCACCTTTCCTGTATTTGTAGGAGTTTACAGCCTGACCTAATAACGTGACTTGCTTGACTCCGTTGTCAGCCAGTTTTCGAATCTGTTCGACGACCGCTTCGGGAGGGCGATAGCTTTCGGGCCCTCGCACGTAAGGAACAATGCAGTACGTGCAGAAGTTATTGCAGCCGCGCATTATGCGAACAAATGCCTGCGAGGGATTTCTCTCGTCCTCGTTACTGTAAGCAGACTCGAAATCCTCCAGTGCAACATTTATGTTTTCCTGCACGGGCTTTCGTATATGCTCCGTAACAGCGAGCTCTTTCTTCTTTTCGTTAAGGGCTTCTGTGACAAGCTCCGCGATCTGTGGAATCTGTGTGGGCCCGCACACGATATTGACTGCATCGTGAGCGAGCAGCTTATCACCGAGCCTCTGCGCCATGCAGCCGAACACTGCGACTATCATATCGGGACGCGATTCCTTTATATGCTTGAGATGACCAAGGTGAGAAATAACTCTCTGCTCCGCATGTTCCCGGACGGAGCATGTATTTATCAGGACCACATCTGCATCTTTTACACTTTCAGTCAGGCCGAATCCCGCCTGTAACAGTGCCGAGTTCACCAATGCCGAATCGAGCTTGTTCATCTGGCAGCCGAAACTTTTTATATGTATCTTTTTATTATTCATAAGAAAAGATAAGTATAGCAGTTTCGGCAGTTTAAATCAAATTCAGACAAATTGGCTTTGTTCGGCAAATCCTCCTGAATTTTCCATTTCTCCGGTATCCATGCTCACCTGTCCCGCCGGCAAGCTCGGAGAATTGGCTTTGTTTATCACGGCGAAGCTTGTACCACAGGTATCGTCAGGCGAAGCCGGTGCGGTCAGATCGACCTCCGCCGCACGGTTTAGTATTTCCGGTTGAAAGCCGGCGGATTGGCTTTGTTTCTCTTTTCGCAGCTTTTGTGTTTTGCGAAATTCCGCAGTTACTTTATAAAGACTGCTCTCGATACGCCGCTCGTACGACAATAACAGGTCGAGTGACCTGGCATCCGCAAAATCCCTCTTTAAAGCATATCCCGTAATCAAGTCGAAATTGCCTGCCCTCGCTTCTTCCTGCGCATTGTCTATCCGGCTGCGGCAATCCTGCATGCTGAAATCTATAAGCGTATCCACGAGCACATTCTGAAAATACTCGGCGCGCCTCAGCCGCCATGAAAGAGCCACAATTCTCTGAGCCAGCATAAATTCCATCCCTCCCATAGGCTCAAGATCCTCAATCATCACATCGCGAAACATGTCGAATTCCTCCTGGCTTTCGGTTCGAATCACATTCTTTTTCGCGCAGAGCCCGTGCTTGAGAGCATTCTGCGAAACAACCTCCTTCCCCCGAGCCGTACGAGGCCCGGTAGATTTCTTTGCATTTTCACGATTGGCTTTGATTTGCGCTTCTGTACTCATAATAATTCTCCTTTCTTTTTTGACACAGATTTCACTGATTAACACGGATTTTATTCTAAATTGATAAATCATTTAATCTGTGAAAACCTGTGTGAATCTGTGTCTAACAATAGAATCGCTTTTTTTATGTTCTTAATACTTTATTCCATTCTCATATTTTGTTAGGTATTGTACAAACATCGCCCCCTAAAGTCTTTGCGTCTCAGCGCCTTTGCGGTATCCATTTCTTAAGATGTACCAATAAGCCTTTTCGTTCGCGGTAAATACAGGCCGGTCCTGGATATCTTTATATTTGGATGAGTTTTTATGTTTATAGGCCAATGACCTGCTAATCCAATCGTCAGCTCTCCTGCGCTTAAGCCTTAATACTGTCTTACCGTTTCTGCGTCCCATTAATTCGTACTTCCATCCCTGATTGATCGTATCGCGGGCATCTTGCCCGCGAATGCACGTGCTCAAAACTAGGGTCCTTCCCAAGTAAAAGTCACTCTCACAAAATTGTACCTGACCCCTTTAATTCTTCCGTAAAATATGATAATAATAGTAATAACTATAAACACACAAAACTGTCCAAGGCCCTTTGGTTACTACAAAGAGAAATTTATTCTCTTCAAAACATGATAAAGACTTCTGGTCAGGAACTTTTTTTGAAATATGACGAACTGAAATTATATGGTAGTAGAAATGTTAATATTCCTCATAAGGAATTAGGATTATTGCTTTCCGTTTCAGATAGACGACATAATATAATATATTTATCAAAAGCTATTATACAAGCCATTAACGGAAAAAAGGATTTTATTAATAAATTTATCCCTAAACCTTTCAGTCCATTTAAAGATGTCGAGGAAGCATTAAAGAAGGAAAAACCAGATGAAAATTGTGTCAGAAATTGGCTTCTTGGAAATCTGGGACCGCTTTACTAATTTTTTCAGTAATGTTAATGATGTTTAGTTCACTTTTTTAATACTTTAATTTCTCATTGTTTTATCTCCCGCCAAGACGCAAAGGCGCTAAGGTATTTCCTTTTTTTATTCTTTGCGCCTTGGCGCCTTAGCGGGATTAATATTATAAAATGAACAAAATCGAAGCTGAAAGGTACGATTTTAATTCACCAAAAGTGAATGAAACATTTATTTGTTTGACTTGTAGATGCTTTGCGGGTATATTGATTTTATGACGAGCAAAGAAATGGCAATAAAGACTATTCAGGACCTTCCTGATTCGGTGAGCTGGGCTGATATCGAGGAGCGAATTCACTTTCTATCGGCTATCGATAAGGGTCTGGACGATATAAAATCCGGCAAGGTCGTTCCACATGAGGAAGTTAAAGAAAGTCTCAAAAAATGGCTTTCCAAATAATCTGGACACAAACAGCGGCTGAGGATTTAAAGGAAATCGTTCAGTACATCGCCCTTGACGACCCTGATGCGGCAGCCAAACTTGCTGAGCATATATTAATACGTATCGAGAGTGCATCTAATCTGCCTTTTTCCAATCGTTCTGTTCCTGAAAAGGGTGAAGAGTCTGTTCGGGAGAATATTCTGAAACCATACCGAATTCTCTACCAAATAGATACTGATAGAAATGTGATTCATATCTTGAGAATATGGCATGCCGCACGAGGAATACCAGAAATTTAAATATAGATAAGTTGCTTTTTTTATATAGTATACAAATCTAAATCTGGGGACGCTTTACTATTTTTTCAGTGATGTTAATGATTTCTATTACAGTTTTTTAATACTTTAATTTCTCATTTATCTCCCTCCAGGGTGTTAAGGCGCCACGTTATTTCTTTGCGCCTCTGCGCCTTTGCGGGATTGATTAATATAAAAACGACCGCGCGATCTTTCAATTGTCCTGACCTCGAACTGCAAATGCTGAGTCCTTACATGGCTTTTCTTTTATGTATTGCCGCACTATGCTTATAATTTGTCTGAAATTAGTTGACATTGAGAAGTATGTTTGGTAATATGAGATTTTGAGTTGGGGTGACTCATAAGAAGTACCGGGGGGTACGTAAATTCCACTTTTTCAAAGTAGAAAAGGAAATGTCAGGTGAAAATACCTAAAAGCAAAGCCGGACTCAAGCGTCCGGTTGACAAACATCATGTGCTCTTGCTGATCGAGAAAGAGAACGTCTGGGTCAGGAGTCTTAATCGTAAGCTCGCGGAGACCGTTTGCTCGCTGGTCACGCAGGGTGATCCCATTACTGTCAAGAGAACCGCCGGGGTTGTCGTCTGGGGAACCTATGCCGGGGAACCGGAAAAGAGCGGCTCGATTATCCTGGATCACAAACCGGACAGCCGCTTCAAGCTCATACCAGTGAACGGCACGCCGGATAGCCTGCTGACACAAGTGGCACACTTCATAGGACGACATGGAAGCGTAACCTCCTCAGAAGGGAAACACGGACTCATCTTCCGTGGTAAACTCCGGAATCAAGGCGAGCACAGCGAGACAGAGGCGATGGCTCAGGAGTCGAAACTCAAAGTCGCGTCGGCAAGGAAGAAGGACCAGGCAGAAACAGTAAAGATACCCAGGAGCAAAGGGGAACTCAAGCGTCCGGTTGACAAACATCATGCACTCTTACTGATCGAGAAAGAGAACGTCTGGGTCAGGAGTCTCAATCGTAAGCTCGCGGAGACCGTTTGCTCGCTGGTCGCACATAGCGATCCCGTTACCGTTGCGAGAAGCGCCGGGGTCGTCGTCTGGGGGCTCTATGCCGGAGAGCCTGAAAAGACCGGCTCGATCATCCTCGATCACAAACCGGATGGCCGCTTTAAGCTCGTCCCCCTGAGCACAACGCCGGAAAGCCTGCTGACACAGGTAGCACACTTCGTAGGACGACATGGAAGCGTAACCTCCTTAGAAGGGAAACACGGACCTATCTTCCGTGGTAAACTCCGAAATCAAGGCGAGTCCAGCGAGACGGAATCGCCATCTCAGGAGTCGA